>CAYLJT010000808.1:0-3812 GCA_964383995.1 uncultured Polyangiaceae bacterium | reverse complement strand
GCTCAATTCTACCGTTGGTCCACGGGTGGCAAGGTCGCGTGAGCGTGTGCTCGACGCCATGATTCAGCAGAGATGCCTCAAACACCTTCGAACGGAACACGCTGCCGCGGTCTGTCATGATTCTCTCCGGAGCGCCGACCCTTGCCATCGCCCGCTCGGTCGCACGTACGATCTGCGCGGCGGTCGGCCACGGCAGGGGTTCAAGTGCCACCAGGTGACTGCCCCAGTAGTCGATGATCCCGAGTACCCAGACGGGGATGAAACCCAACACCCACACGAGGGTGAGGTCCATGCCCCACAGGCGGCCAGGTCCGCTGACTGTGATTCTCCTTGGGATCTGCCGTTGCTCGCTCTCCAGCGCGGCAATCAAGGGCTGGTTCCGCAGCAGAATGTTCCGGATGGTCTCGCGCGCCATCGTCTTACCGAGCACTCGGAGAACGATGTGTCGGAGCTGTCCGGCTCCGAGGCTTGGCCAACCTACGTGCAGGTCGACGACCTGCTTTTCGACGTCGTCGGGCGTTCGGTTGTGGGCACGTCGTCGGACGGCGTGGGCGGTAGTGCTGCCGTGAATGGCAAGGTAGCGACGGTAGAGCTTTTGCAGAGACCCTGATAGTTTGCGGCCGAAGCGCCCGACTTTGCGTCTCCAGTTGTCGATGGCCAGGGCCAGCAGGAGCAGGCAGCGAACGAGGAAGACGCAGGCTCCGTCGTGGATGGCCAGAAGGCTCATGATTCGAGGGTAGCATGGTCCTTTTGCGGTGGACAATGGGGAGCCTTTCCGCGATTCTAGCCACCCATGGCGCCTGACCCGGCGACTCCGTCCGAGACACGCACCTGCCTCCGCGCCAGCGGTTGCAGCCGACCCGCGGCTCCCTTGCCCGACGCTCGACGTTCTACCCGCCGCGGGCGGCTGAACCGCCGGTTGTCGCGCTGCCGCGCGCCAACTCGCCCAGCGCGCCCAAGACCTCTTCGACCCCACCGACCAATCGGACAGCGCCAGCCCCGCGCGGTATTGGAAGCTCAAGCCCTTCCGCGAGAACAAGGACCTCGCCTCCATTCAAGATGCCTTTGTGGGGCTCGCAGAAGACGAGTCGACGGCGCTGCTGCAAGCCATGTTTGGCGCCGACGACGGGGACGTGCCCGGCTTGGTCGAACAAATCGACGCTTGGCGCCGTCAGCCGTTCAACCCGCACTTGGTCGCTCGCATGCGGACGATCGCCTACCAAAAGACGGTCGTCATGCGCTACATCGAAAACCTGGTTGCTTGGGGTGACATGCTGTTTCGTCGCGACACCCTGGAGGCCATCAACGAGGCGGCGCAGCTCTACGTGCTCGCCTCCGACATCCTGGGTCCAAAGCCCGTGCTGTTGCCCGGCAAGACACCGGAGCTCGCCACTTACCTCAGCTTGTCGGACGACCTCGACGCGTTCGGAAACGCGTTGGAGCCCCTGGTTCCGACGCGCCCCGACCTGCACCCGAAGGTGGCCAGTCTTGCCGACGCGCTGGTGAAGAATCAGCCCCCGCCCGCGGTTCGAAGCCTGCACTTCTGCATCCCCCGCAACGACAAGCTTCTCGGCTACTGGGATACGGTGGCCGACCGCTTGTTCAAGATTCGCCACTGCATGAACATCGAGGGTGTGGTGCGGCAACTGCCTCTGTTCGAGCCGCCGATCGACCCGGCGTTGCTCGTGCAAGCAGCAGCCGCCGGGGTTGACATCGGCAGCGTGCTCAACGACGTGTACACGCCGCAGCCATACTACCGTTTCGGCGTGTTGCATGGCAAGGCCATGGAGTTTTCCGGCGCGGTGGTGGGCCTCGGGCAGTCGCTGCTTTCGGCGATCGAAAAGCGCGACGGCGAGGAGCTTGCGATGTTGCGCTCGACACAGGAAGTCGAGATCTTGAAGTCAATCAAGGACACGCGGAAGCTTCAGATCAAGGAGGCGAAGGAGAACAAGCGTGCCCTCGAAGAAGGCAAGAAGGTAGTTCAGGCACGATACGAGTTCTACTCCACGCGCTCGCGCACTAGCGACGCGGAGGATACGGGTGTCGACCTGCTGAAGACGGCAGCGGTACTTCAGGGAGTTGGTGCCGGCATCGTGGCGATCGGCGCTGTGCTCTACTTTACCAATGACACCGAAATCGGTACGGCGGGAAAGACCGACCACAACGGCGGAACTCACATCGGGTCGGCCGTTACGAGCGCGGGTTCCGCTATCTCCGCCATCGGAGGAACGGTTCAAGCGGCGGGCAACATTGTTCTGACCAATGCCTCCTTCGATCGCAGGCACGACGAGTGGAAGCTCCAGGCTGCGCTGGCCCAGAAGGAGCTTGCACAGATCGACAAGCAAATCGTCGCGGCCGACATCCGTATCGCCATCGCCGAGAACGAGCTCTCCACCCACGAAAAGCAGCTCGAGAACGCAGCGGCCGTCGAGGCGTACTTGCGCGACAAGTACACCAATCAAGACCTGTACGACTGGATGGTCGACACCTTGTCGGCGACGTACTTCCAGGCCTATCAGCTTGCCTTCGACATGGCCCGGCGCGCGGAGCGCGGTTACCAGTTTGAGCGGTGTGAGCCGGCATCGAAGCGGTTTGTGTCGTTTGGGTATTGGGACAGCTTGCGCAAGGGGCTGCTTTCGGGCGAGAAGCTTCAGCACGACCTGCGGCGGTTGGAGGCGGCGTATTTGGCGGAGAACAAGCGGGAGTATGAGATCACGAAGCATATCTCCCTTGCGCAGCTTAAGCCGGAGAAGCTGCTTGAGCTTCGCAACACCGGGTCCACGACCTTCGACGTTCCCGAAACGTGGTTCGACCAGGACTTCCCTGGTCACTACATGCGTCGAATCAAGTCGACGAGCATCACGATCCCCAACGTCACGGGCCCCTACGCCAGCGTGAATGCCACGTTGACGCTGCTGAACAGCACCATTCGGCGGGAGCCCAGCCTCACGTCGCCCACGGCGTTGTTGCAAGACTACACGCCGATTCAGTCGATCTGCACGAGCGGCGGGCAGAACGATTCGGGCGTCTTTGAGCTGAGCTTCCGTGACGAGCGGTATCTGCCCTTCGAGGGGGCCGGGGCCGTGAGCACGTGGCGCATCGAGATGCCTGCGAAGAACAACAACTTCGACATGTCCGGCGTCAACGACGTCGTGCTCCACCTCAACTACATGGCAAGGGAAGGTGGCGCCACCTTCCGAGCGGCAGTGGAAAACCCCGACCCGCCGCTCCCGAACGTGCGAACGGGTGTGCGCCTCTTCAGTGTCAAGGACATGATGGCCCCGGAGTGGAACCAGTTCATCACCACGCTGACCGACGTTGGCGCCGACGAAGACAACCAGATCCTGACACTGCCCTTGACAGCGGACAAGTTCCCCTATTTGTACGGCACGGGGCCGATTCGGCTTACAAGCGTGCTGTTTTTCGCAACGTTCGCAGACCCCACCGTCGCGGTCGCGTCGTCCCTCGCGTGTTTTGCGACGGCCCCCGGCGCTGCGGAGGTCTCCGTTGATGTTGCCACGGCGGGAGCCCCCACCGGGCTTTCGACGACTGACCCGGAGGAGGCGGCAGCGTGGGTGGGCACGTGGACGCTACGCCTACCGCAAGGTATCATTGATGACCTCGACCCGAGTCTTCTTGTAGAAGCAGGCGATCCGAGCGGCGCACCGTACCGTCTGCTCGACGCGCCCAGCACCAACATCTTTGTGGTCTGCACCTACGAACGCGATCTCCCGGGGGCATGATGAATCCGCAAAAGCCTTCCAGCGCGAGCACCGCCGCCGGCCCGTCAGGAGCCCCCAAACTCCCGGACG
>CAYLJT010000807.1:0-3816 GCA_964383995.1 uncultured Polyangiaceae bacterium | reverse complement strand
CTTGAAGCCGAGAGAGTCGACCATCGTGTCGAAGCGATGGGCCCGCTCCTCCTCGTAAATGTTTCCAAGCAGGCAGTAGTCATGATTTCCAGGAGTTAGTAGCAGCCGACCGCTGAAGGGCGCGAGGGCCCGCCGGGCGCGGTCGTATTGCTCCTTGGCGCCGTCGTCGGTGACGTCTCCGGTGACGAGCAGCCAGTCGCTCTTGGGATTGAAGTCCTGCCCGATGTGCTTCAAAAGCCCCAGGCTGGACGTGTTGTTCGCGTCGTCGGTGTGAAAGTGAAGGTCGCTGATGTGGAATATCCTAACCATGGCGCTACCTCCTTCCAGCCGCGCCGCATCAGGCGTGCCAGCGCGAACCACCCAAAAATGCGCGGACCAGCCGGCGTCGCCGCACCTTCGCGCCGCACGACGTGCAGCGCCACGCAGAGGGCGCGGCGGTCCCGCGGCTCGCTCGACCTTCGCAGGGAGGCTTGGCGGAGGAGGGTCTTTTTTGAAGCCGGGCCATGTTCGCTCTTGGCAAGGACGGGCGCGCTTTTCTATGCTCACCCGATCGTGAGGCGGTGTCTTTTCACCGCAAGGAGTTCCCATGCGTCGTGCAAGGTTCTGGGTGTTGCTCGCTCTAGGCGTGGCCTGCGCGGGCTGCGGGCAGGCGGCGGAGTTCGACACTTTGGAAGACGTTACGAACACCAACGATGCCCTCGAAGGCACGTGTTTGTCGTGGACACGGGGCTCTTCGCAGGGCGTCGTCGTCGCGGACACGACGCTGGCGAGCGACACGCCTACCACGCCCGCCGGGGGCGCGGCGTTGACGAGCGGCGTCGTCGGCGCGGGGCAGCGGGTGATGCTTGTCAAGACCAATCTCCCCGCCATCCCCACGAACGCGACGGTGAGCTTGGCAACGTTGACGCTTTGGCTGCGGACGACCGCCGACGTCGGCTTACGGGCGCACGCCGTGACCGCCCCCTGGAGCGAGGCCACGGCCACCTGGAACAGCGCCGCCGCGAGCTACGATCCCACGGTGATCGACGCCACCACCACCGGGGCTCCGGGGCCGGCCGCGGCCGTGGTGCTCGACCTCGCCACGGCGGCCCAGGGCTGGATCGACGGTACGCTCGCGAATGAAGGCGTCCTCCTGGAGCAGGACCTGGTCGGCAGCTCGATGGCCTTCCCCAGCGAAGACAGCTCCATGGCTCGCCGTCCGCGCTTCGACTTGTGCTTCAACGTGCCGAGCTGCAGCGACGGCGTGCAGAACCAAGGGGAGACGGGGGTCGACTGCGGCGGCCCGTGTGGCACGTGCGCGACGTGCAGCGACGGCGTGCAGAACCAAGGGGAGACGGGGGTCGACTGTGGCGGCCCGTGCGGCGCGTGCGCGACGTGCAGCGACGGTGTGCAGAACCAAGGGGAGACGGGGATCGACTGCGGCGGCCCCAACTGTGCCCCTTGTCCCTACTCCCACTCCATCACCATCGATGGCCAAAACGACTTCAGCAACAGCGCGGACACGTTCCCCACCACCAGCGCCGGCTTCAACGGCTACGCCTCGTGGGACGCCAATAACCTGTACCTTGGCATGAGCGGGGTCGACGTCGCGTCGAACAGCGCCACCAAATGGGTTCTCGTGTACATCGGCGGTCCCGGCGGCACGACGACGGGCGTCAACTACAACACCCAACAGCCCGGTCTACCCTTCGCCGCGAAGTACCACATTCGCTGGAAGACCAACAACAGCTACACCAACACGCAAGTCTGGAATGGCGGCGCGTGGGTGGACGCCGGTTGGAACTGGAGCGGCGCGATCTTCCAGAGCGGTACGTTCGTCGAGATGCGCATCCCCCGCGCGCTCATCGGAAGTCCTAGCTCGGTCCAGGTCGCGATGGAGATGATCAACGAGCAGGGGTTCTTCGAGTGGACCTTCGCGGGCTTCCCGAGCAACGCGTTTTTGGACGGCTACGACCGCGATTTCGCGAAGTATTTCAACTTCGACTTCGCGGCCCCCAACACGCCTTCCGGCTACACGCCGCTGCCGTAGAAACCGGCGCGAACGGCCGGGATTCCGCTTGCCGTACCCTCAGCGGGTCACACCGCTGAGGGGCCCTCGTTGGCAGTAGTCCGGGTCTCCGAACTCCTTCACACCCACGCCCATGGCGTGGCACAACGTCAAGAGCAGTCGATTGTGCGGCTCGCCTTCGACGGTCACGAGCTGACCTGTCCTCAGGAAGCCACCCGCGTCGCCGCCCAGCACCCACGGCAAATTCATGTGCGTGTGCGCGCCGCCGTCGCCGAGCTCGTTGACCCAGACGACCAGCGTGCGATCGAGGACGCAGCCGGCCCCCTCGGGGATGGACGCGAGCTTACCCAGGAAGTAGGCGAATTGCTCGGCGTACCAGGTGTTGATGCGCACGAGCCGCGCCCGCGAGGAGGCGTGCGTGTCCGTGTGGGAGAGCGCGTGGAAGCCGCGGACCATGCACGACGCGCCGAGCTCCGGATCCTTTGCGAACTCGCGCCCGAGCCAGGTGAAGCGGTGGCTCGCCCCGCCGTTGCCGAACTGCACGGTCGCGATACGGGTCAGATCGCAGGCGAGCGCCATGGCCACGAGGTCCATCTGGAGCCTCGCGATGGCAGGGATGTCGTCGTTTCGCCAGGGGTCGAGCGGGGGGCCGAGATCGGGCTTGTGGCAGGTGGCCGAGCGGTTCCCGGCGCCCGTCGTCAAGCTGTGTCCGACCTCGCGGACGGCGGTCAGGTGCGATTCCATCTTGATTTGATCGTCCTTGGGAAGACGGCGTCGCAGCGCCTCCAGATCCGTGGACACCGACTCGAGCACACGCTGCCGATCGGCGAGGCGCGCCTCGGCCTCGGCGCTCGGAGCTTGCCCCGCGTCGGGGAGGTCGCGGAACAAGCGATCGAACACGCGATAGGGGCTGTTTTCGGCCAAAATCGGCTGCAATCGCCCGCGGTAGGAGAGCGCGGCGAGGCCCCGAAGGTAAGGTTCGACCTGGATGCCGCACTCGAGCGTGCGCAGCTTGGTCGTCGAGCCGATTTGATCGGCGAGGTATTGATCGAGGGAAATGCCCGTGGCAAGGCTCTGCAAGGGATGGGCAGGATCCATGATCTTGTTGGTCCTGCCGGTGAGCGCCGTGTTCATGCCGGCGGCGTGCCCGGCGCGATCGCTCTTTTCGAGGATTACTTTGTGGCACAAACCATCGATCACGAGCAGCCTGGATTTCAAGGCTTCGAGGGGCGACAAGATGGTGCTGAGCTCGAGCACGCCGTTCTTCATTTGGGGCAGCCAGCTCTCGCGGATGGTGCCGTTCGAGCTGAAGAAGAACACGATGCGCCGGGGTGGCAAGGTCGCCGCGTGGGCGTCGAGCAGGGGCACGAAGGGGAGCAGGGAGGCTCCGACGCCGAGGCCTTTCAGGAACGCTCTGCGACTGACGCGCGTGCTCATGGAGCTCCCTGTCCAGCGAAGCCGACGCGCCGGAAGGCGTCGCTCGTCACGATGGCGATGATCAGCTCGCGCGCGTCGAAACCGGAGCGCGCGAAGGTCTGGAAGATGGCGTCGAGGGAGGGGTTGTCCTCCACGCGCTCCACACGGCCGACCGCCGCGCGAAACCACTGCGTTGCCACGCAACGTCGAACCTGGGCGCTCGTGCTGAGGCGCGCGCCGAGCGCCACCACGCCGTCGAAGGGGCCGTCCACGTCGTCCGTCCCCGTCAAGATGCCCGTGGCGTCTACAGGCAAGACGCCCTCGCGCTCCCGCCAAGCTCCCAGCGCGTCGTAGTGCTCGAACGCGAAGCCTGGTGGGTCCAGGGCCTCGTG
>CAYLJT010000806.1:0-3822 GCA_964383995.1 uncultured Polyangiaceae bacterium | reverse complement strand
GCCGAGCACGGCGCGGAATGGTTTCGGCTCAGCCATGGCCGTGCTTCTGCCGCTGGGCGCGCATCATCGATGGAGCTCTTCGTCGCGACATCCACGAGCGCTTCGCGAGCCCGTCGGTGCTCGCGGAGCAAATCCGCGAAGAGCTCCTCGCCCTGCAAATAAGCGATCCCGCCGAGGAAATTTCGGCCTTCTTCGCCGATCCGGCGGCCTACGAAGAGGCCCACCCGAAGCGCCTCGTGCCCATCCTCGTGGCGCGCGGCGAGGCCGCGAAAAAGCGTGGCGACGTGGTGGGCGCGGCCGCCGACTACAACCGCGCGCTGGCCCTTTCCCCGGGCGACATGGCCCTGCTCAAGAAGGTCACGAGCCTGCGCGCCACGGCCAGCCGCGGCCGTCAGCTACGCCGCACGCTATTCATTGCAGCTCCAACGATCGTCCTCGGTCTCGGCGCCTACGGTGTCGCGCGGCTCGTGCGCTCGGGCGAGCCCGTGAAGACCCTCGAGTCCACGAAGGTGCTGGCGCCGCCGCCGGTCTTGGCGCTCCCGGAGCCCTCGGCCTCGGCTGATTCCGAGCCGCCGATGGGCCCGCCCGTGGCCGAAGCGCCCGAGCGCTCCGAACCACCCCACCTCAAGCCGAAACCGGGAATCATCGCAAAAATCCCGATCGCCACGCGCAACGTGCAGTTCGTCATCGCGCCCCAGGGCGCCACGTTGACCCTCGACGGCAACGAGGTGAAATGGTTTGGTCGCACGGTTCCGCTCGCTCCCGGGCCGCACACGGCCTTCGTCGAGATGCGCGGGTCCCGCTGCTGCAAGACCCAAACAAAGGGTTTTCAAGTGGACGCCTTGACCGATGACCAGCAAAACGAGCCCCAAACCGTGTTTGTTCGCCTCGAAATGAACGAATCGACGGTCCGTCTGGGCGGCGCCAGCCCGGCCGGCGCTCAATACGCCTGCCAAGGCATTGGGCTATCAGGCTTCGCGGGCGAGACGCGCAAGGTCGTGCTCACCGAGGCCATGTGGACCGGGCCCTGCTCGTTCACGTCGTCCGAGAAAAAGGGTGCGATCAGCGACTTCGTGACGCTGCGCGCGGGGGAGCCCAACGTGGTGCCGTGGCCGGGCGGCGGATGAGCGTGGCGGCGAGCGTGACGGCTCCGCGAAGAGCCCTGGTTGGGGGCCTCTTCGCCGCGTCGATCCTGCTCCTCGGCGTGCCCTGTCGCGGCGACGAGGCGCAAGAGTTCGAGGTCGCCAAAGCGCGGATCGACCGCGGCAAATACGACGAAGCGGCGAAATTGTTCGAGGTCCTGCTCGACCCCTCCCGGCCCGTGTGCGGCGCGGGGGTGACGAGCGGCGGGTGTCGTGTCTCGGACGCCGACTTGATCGAGCGCGCGCGGGGCCTGTACGTCGCCTGTTTGGTGGCCCTCGGCGCGTTCGACGCCGCCGACGACCAAATCGCCAAGATGCTGCGGGAAAACCCAGCGTTTTCGCCGAGCCCCGCGGTCTTCCCCGCGGAGGTCATCGATAGGTTCACGATGATGCGCGGCCGCATGCGTGAAGAGCTCGACATTTTGGTGCGCGAGCGCGCCGAAAAAGAGCGGCAACGCAGGGAAGCCGAGGCCCAGAGCCGGGAGGCCGAGCGAAAACGCGTAGCCGAGCTCGAGCGCCTCGCCGGGCAAGAGACGCTGGTCCAAACGCGCTCGCGCTGGATAGCGGCCGTGCCCTTCGGGGTCGGTCAAATTCAAAACGACGATGTGGCCCTCGGGCTCGTGCTCGGGGGGACCGAGCTCGCTGCCGGCGTGGTCTCGATTGTCACCGCAGTGATCGTGTACGACTACGCGTCGGTCGACACCAAAGAGACGGTCGAGCTGCCCGACGGCACGACCCGCCTGGTGTACGACGAAGAGGCCATCGACCAGTCGATTCGCGACACGAAGCTCGTAAACCGTATCGCCTTTGGCACCTTCCTAGGCCTGGCGGTGGCGGGCGTCGTCGAGGCTCAAGTGTCCTTCAAGCCCGAATCGACCACGGTGAGAAAGAGGCCTGTACCGACCGCCGTCGGACCCTCTGTCTCGGTCAGCGACGACGGGGTCAATCTGGGCATCGTCGGGCGCTTCTGACGCGCGGGCCGCCGAAAAGGCAGCGCAGGGTGGTGCTTCAGGCCTTCCTCGCGGCCACGATGTAGAAGCCCCCGAAGTAGCGTAGTGGCGAGTCTGCAAAGGCATGCTCCGCCGACTTCAACAGCCCTCCGAGCAACGGAATCTGGAGCGCCGCGGCCGCGGGTGTCACGATGCGGACGCCGCGACTGGCCACCTCGGTGACGCCCGGTGGGAAGAAGCTCGGGACCGTCCACGGGGCGTCGAAGCGCGTGTACACGGCGTCCTCCGTCTTGCCGTCGCTGATGCGTCCGGGCGGCGCCAGCCGCTTGGCGAGCGCGCGCAGGCTGAAGGGGTTGTACACCTCGATGAGGAGCGTGCCGCCGGAGCGCGTCACACGCGCCATTTCTCGGATCGCGAGGGCGATGTCGGGCACGTGGGCGAGGACCTTGAACGCACACGTGACGTCGAAGCTCGCATCGGGGAAGGGCAGGGAGGTCGCGCTGCCGAGCACCGCGTCGAGGCCGCGCTGCTTGGCCTTCTCCAACATGCCTGGGGAGAGGTCGACCCCCTTCGCCGAGCGTGCAAAACGCGCCATTCGTTCGAGCAGGAGGCCTGTTCCACAACCCACCTCGAGCACGTCACGACCTTGGCCGTAGCGCTCCAGGAACTCGAGCTCCAGATCGTCGATCAGGTCGTGGTAGCCGCCCGGATCGTTGCCTCCGCGGCGGGCGTCGTAGCGGGCGGAGAACTCGTCGTAATAGGAGCGATTGGCGTCGTCGTCGCGGGCGGAGGACATGGCCAGACGCCTATAACACGATGGGACTGAGCGTGCGCCCGAAGTTCGGGCGCACGAGGCGGGCGCGCTGTCAGCTAGGCTTGCCGGCGATGGTCAGTTTGATGACGACCTCGTCGCGGATGAGATCGTCTTTCATGCCTTCGTAGGCAATGCCGAACTCTTTGCGGTTGATCGTAAACTCGGCGGTAACCGTTACGGCGTCGGCGGTCACCGCGATGGTGGCCGGGAACGAGATGGACTTCGTCACGCCGTGGAGCTCCAAGTTGCCAGTGACGGTGTGCGTCGACTTGCCGTCGGTCGACTTCGCGATGGTGGTCGAGGTGAACTTGCCCTTCGGAAACTTGGCGACGTCGAAGAAGTCCGCGGCCTGCAGGTGGCCGGTGAGCTTTTCCGAGTCGGAGTAGACCGAGGCCATGTCGATCTCGACGCTGACCTTTCCCTGCTCGATCGCGCTCGGGCTGGCCTCGACGGTGCCCGTGAAGGTCTTGAAACCGCCGGGGTGGCTCCCTGTGATCTTCGAGCCGACGAACTCGACTTTCGAGCCCTCGCCGGAGAAGCTGTATTTCTTGGCGGCCGCGGGGGTGGCGGCGGCGGGCTTGGCCGCGGCGGCGGCGCTGGTGGCCGGAGCCGTGGTGGCCGCGGGCTTGTTGGCGGCAGGATCATCGCAGCCAACGAGCAAGGTCGCGGCGAGGGTGAGGGAAAGAACGAGAGAACGAATCATGAGATAACTCCTGGATGGGTGCCCACGCTTCAGCAGGGAGCGTGCCGGTGAGGAGGGCACGAATGCCCGCATTAGACGCTGTGTATTTCGTTGATCATATCGAAATGATATGGCTACTTCTATCGAATTGAGATTTGAGCGAGGCGCTCGGGAACGTCAGGTCCGGCTTCGCGAGGGGCGGGAAATCGGGGGCAGGGGGCGAGAAAGGCGATT
>CAYLJT010000805.1:0-3836 GCA_964383995.1 uncultured Polyangiaceae bacterium | reverse complement strand
ACTTTGGACAGGCTGTTCTAATCGCTGTAGCGATGACTGCAATCAACCCTGCGACGTGGGCGAGGTGTGCTCCGGCGGCCAGTGCGACGTGTCCTGCGGCGGTGGAACCACGTTGTGCAACGGCCTGTGCGTGGACACGCAGACCGACGAGGCCAATTGCGGTGACTGCGATGCTGCCTGTGGCGACGGCCAGATCTGCAGCAAGGGCAACTGCTGCCCCCCTGGCTTGACCTACTGCAATGGCACCTGCACCGATCCGAGCCAAAGCCCTGTCGATTGCGGAGCGTGCGGGGTTGTGTGCGGCGTCGGTGACATTTGCCTCGGCGGCGCCTGCACGCCTTCACCGCTTTTTGCCGTCGACGGGCGCGGCCACGTCGTCGGCAACCTCTACACGATCGACCCGGCGACCGGCCAAACCTCGGTGGTAGCGCCACTGCACTACTCCTACGCGGGCCTCGCGTTCTTGAATGGCATCCTGTTTGGAGCCTCCACGGAGGGCATCATTTTTCAGATCAACCCGGCGACGGGTGCGGAGCGCCCCGTCACGGGTATTGGCAGCTACGGGCCTCGGGACTTGGCCGCCCGGCCCGATGGCTTGTTGCTCATGTGCAATGAAAATCACGACTTTGTGACGGTCGACCCGCTGACCCAGGCGCCAGCCACCCTCGCGGCCGACACTTGCAGCCACGGAATGGGCTTTGCCAATGCGCTCGACGGCACCATCTATCTTGCTGACTCCGACGCTCTCTCCACCATAGACGCCAACGCCCAGCTCTCTTTCCAGCTCTATCTAAGCGTGCAGGACACCTTCAAGGGCCTCTCGTTTCACCACGGCACCCTGTATGGCTTTCAGGGCGGCGTGGAGGGAGGCACACCCACCTTCGTGTCGATTGATGTAGGCACAGGCATCGTCACCCCCATCACCGACGTGGACAACGACCTACACGCTTTGGCGAGCGGTAGTCTCTGAGCTTCTTCCGCGGAATCGCGGTCTGTGAGCGCCCGCCGCCCAGCCTGGCCCTCCAGGGATGCGCGGTCATGTGAGCGGTTTTACAAATGCTTGGGCCTCTCCCGCCCCCGCTCGCTTGACCGGCCCTCTCCGCGCCCCTACTTCCCTACGAGGCTGACATTCCGGCGCCGGGGTTTGCTACCCTTTCGCCGCCTTTGGACGAGCCTGGGTCCACGCGGACCCCGCCTGCCCCGCGAGAACAACACCGATGGCCTTCATCATCACCGAGAACTGCACCGGCTGCACCGCGTGCATCCGCCGTTGTCCCACCAATGCCATCACCGGCGAGCGCAAGCTGCTGCACGTCATCGATCCCGAGCTTTGCATCGACTGCGGCGCCTGCGGCGTCGTTTGCCCCGACGAGGCCATCTACGACAACGAAGGCCAGCTCTGCGACATGCTCAAGCCCGCGGCGCGGCCCAGGGCCTACGTCGATTTGCAGTCGTGCGTCGGCTGCGAGTGGTGCGTGTGGGCGTGCCCGTTCGACGCCTTGATCATGGTGGGCCTCAAGGCGAGCCACCATTTCCCGGTCTCCGAAGTCATCACGAAGAAGTGCGTCGGCTGCACGCTGTGCGAGCTCGATTGCCCCTACGACGCCATCCACATCTTCCGGGGCGACTCCCCCGAGGCCCTCGCCCAGGTCGAGCGCAACGCGCGCTTCGAAGAGGAGACGGGCGCCAAGCCCGCATCGGGCGGCGACGACGACGTCGAGAAGGCCGCGTGACCAAGCGCTCGAAGCCCGCGCCCGTCGCAGAAGACGTCGACGAGGACGAGGAGACGAGCGAAGCAGCGGCCTCGACGAGCGAAGAAAAACCAAAAAAACCCGCCAAAAAAGCCTCGAAAAAGCCTGCGGCCAAGGCGACCTCCGACGACGACGATGAGGTCGAGGTCCCCGCGAAGCGCAAGGGTGGACCGGCGTTTGCGCGGCATTTTCCCGAGGATCCGGCGCTCGACGCGCTGCTCGCGCGCTTCGACGAGGGCAATTACGCCGCCGTGCGTGAAGGCGCCGCGAAGCTCGCGCAGGAGAGCGACGACGACGAGGTCAAGCGCGCGGCGAAAGAGCTTCTTTCGCGCATCGAGCCCGATCCGTTGGCCAAGGTGTTGGTGCTCGGCGCCGCGCTGCTCTTGGCGATCTTGTCCGGCTGGTATTGGACCCACCCGCACGTGCCGTAAAAACGGCTGCTAGGCTGTCGCTGTGCGTTTGCTTCTCGCGCTGATGTTGGGCTCGGGGCTCGTTGTGGGCTGCGGCGCGGCCGAAACGCCGACCAAGCCGTCACCGTTCACGAGCCCGTCCGAGGGTGCGAAAGACGTCTCTTCGGGCACGCCCTACGAGGCGTATTTCCCTTTGATTGACGGCTATTTGTATCAATACGCGACGGAGGGCGACGGCGGCATGCTCATCGTGCGCGTGCACCGCGAGAGCGCCCAGGCAGGGCAATTTCGCCTGCCGAATGGCACGAAGCGCTTCGAATATCGGCCTCAAGGCGTGTTCTTGCTGGGCGGAGCCGCGGGCCCCGTGGCCATCCTCGCGGGGCCGCTCGCGGTGGGCACCTCGTTTCGTGGTGAGCACGGCGGCACGACGGTGATCCAATCGATCCACACGGCGATCGACGTCCCCGCCGGGCATTTCGAGGACTGCCTGACGACCCGCGAGGAGCGCACGGGCGCTCCACCCGCTGTGTTTCAGGCCGTTTATTGCCGGGGCGTTGGCCTCGTGGCGCTGGAAGCCGCGCAGGGCCCGATCACCGAACGCGCGCATTTGGTGAGCGTGGGGCCCCCCGTCGCCATCGGCCCCGAAGGTGTTCACCGCGTTCCGTAGGCCGAAAAGAGCGCGCGAATTGCGTCGTCCGCGAACGCATTTCACCCCGCGAAACCAAAGCGCCGCGGTCCCTGCCCACGGCTTTCCTTTCTCGCGAAGCGGAAAGTAGACTGCCGCGACCGTATCCCCTTGCCCCGTGGCGAGGCCCGAGCGGTGCATGGGAGCGCGTCCGCGTGAACTATTGGGACTACATCCGCGTTGAAGATCTGTTGCGCCTTCAAGGCGGGCGCGACGGAGACGAGTCGCGGCGCAGCAACGACGAGGTGCTCTTCATCGTCGTGCATCAGATCTACGAGCTGTGGTTCAAGCTCGTCTTGCGCGAGCTGACCTCGGCGCGCGACCTGTTTCGCCAGAACCCTGTCCCGGACATGGCGCTCTCCGACGCGGCGCGCTCGCTGCGCCGCGTGGTCACGATCTTTGGTCAAGCGGTGAATCACTTCCAAGTGATGGAGACGATGACCACGCGCGACTACCTCGACTTTCGCGACACCTTGATCCCCGCGAGCGGATTTCAATCGGCGCAGATGCGCGAAATCGAGATTTTGCTCGGGCTCGACGACGCCCAGCGCATCCCCCTCGGGCGCGAAGGCAGCTACAAAGAGGCCCTGCGCACGGTGGACGGCAAGGCCTCCCCGGCGACCGAGCGCGTGGAGCGGCGCATCGCCGACGCGCCGAGCCTGAAGAGCGTGCTCTACGCGTGGATCGAGCGCACCCCTATCGACGGCAAAGCTCCGAACGAAGCCGCGACCGATCGTTTCGTCGAGGCCTTCATCGAGGGGCACAAAAGGGAGGCCGAGGGGCGCCTCGCGTTGGCCCTGGAGCACCCGTTGAGCGAGGCCGACAAGGACCGCTTGGTCCAGCGTTACAACGCCGAAGTGTCGGGGGCCGCCGCGTTTTTGCGCGGCGAGGACGACGCGAGCCTGAGCCCCGAAGAGCGCGCCGCGAAGAAGCGCGTGCGCGCGGCGCTCGTGTTCTTGGAGAGCTACCGCGAGCTCCCGCGCCTCACGT
>CAYLJT010000804.1:0-3844 GCA_964383995.1 uncultured Polyangiaceae bacterium | reverse complement strand
GTTGATGCCGTCGAAGATCGGCGCAACGATCCGCGCAGCGCCGTCGACGATGTCGAGCGGCGGATGAAAGCCGGTCTCCGCCGTCTTGCGTTCTGCAATGGGCGCCGCGTCTTCGTCAGTGACCCAACCCGTGTCGACGCTGTTCATGAAGATGCCGTCGCGCGCGTAGTCCGGGGCGGACGTGCACGTCATCATGTTGAGCGCCGCTTTGGCCATGTTGGTGTGAGGGTGCTTGTCGGTCTTGTAAGGTCGATTGAACTGACCTTCCATGGCCGAGACATTGACGATGTGCTTGTCGTGCGTAATCTCTCGCGTCATCAAGGGCCTGAGGCGCGCGTTCAACACAAACGGCGCCACCGCGTTGACCAGGTGCACCTCCAGAAGCTCCACCGTCGGGACCTCGGCCAGGGTCAGTCGCCAACTGTTCTTCGAGCGCAAGTCCACCTGCTGCAGGTCGGCGTCGAGCCGCCCTTCGGGGAACAGCTCGGCCAAGCGCTCATTCTGCTCAAAGGCATGCTCCATCTGCGTAAACGCCTGCGGCGCGCTAAGCCCGATGGCGCCCATCTCCGCGCGCTCCGGCGAACTGAGCAGCAAAGCCACACTGCCCTCTTGTCCCGGACTCCCCTGCCGGGCCGCTTCCCAAGACGCGACCAGAGCGCGTTCGCGAGGCGAAAGCGTGTCCGCCGAGGCCAGCTCGGCTTCCATGCGATGTTGGTAATAAGCCGGAGGCCGCCGCACCGTTTGGCAAGCGTTGTGGATGACGAAGTCAAGGCGGTCCAGGTGCTCTGTCAACAGCTCCGCAAAGCGCTCCACGCTCGGCGTGTGCATCAGGTCGAGGCCCCACACCTCCAGTCGCTCGCGGAAGCTCTCGAAGTCCGGCTCGCGGGCAAAGCGGCTAGCGCCGTCGCGCGGAAAGCGCGTGGTGACAATCACCCGCGCGCCCGCGCGCAAAAGCTTGATGGCGGCATGGTAGCCAATCTTGACACGCCCCCCCGTGATCAGCGCAACGCGGCCGTGAAGCGGGGTCGAGGCGTTGCGCTTTTGCCAGTTGAAGCGCGCGCAGTCGGCGCACATCTGGTCGTAGAAAAAATGCACCCGACGAAACTCCGCCTTGCACACGTAGCACTTGCGAGGCGTGTTGAGCTCGGGCCCGAGGTCGTCCGCGGGCGTGGGTAGATTTGTCTCGGACAAAGCAGGCGCCATGGGCGGCAAGAGCGGCGTAGGGAAGACGCTCTCCCGGCGCAAGCTGCGCACGCCCGTAGCATCCAAGACGGCCTCGTCCTGCGTGCGGACGTCCAGCCGGTCCTTGCGTCGGAAGGCCTTGGCAAGGTCGCGCTGCTCGGCGCGCGTGGGCCTGGACAGGCGCCCGGCCAAGGTGAGCAAGGTGCGGCGCGTGTCCTCGGCAAGGGCGGCGAGGGCGGCGCGGTCTTCGACGAGCCCGTCGAGCACGCGGATACAGAGCGCGATGTCTTCGGGGGTGGGGCTGGCCATGGGGGAGACCCTAGTCGCGTGCAGGCTGGATGGCTAGGGGACACCTGCTGATCCGCGCAGGTGCGCGCCCGGGCGCGCCGGTGGGTCTCGCTCGTCCTCGTAAGAGTCGGGTGTGGAGCGCGCCGCTCGTGGGCGTCCGGGCCCCGGGGTCAACGGTCGATTCCCCGGCCAACTGTCCGAGACACTTCCCCAAGAACAGCGCGCATTTGCAGTAGACAGCGCGCCGCGGCCCTCGATACCCTCGCCAGCATGAACATGGAAGTATGGGTAGGTCGCCGTAGGACCGCCGTCGCGCGCGGCTTGTTGCCGGCATTTTTGGTTACATGCGCAGGCTTCTCTCAAGCCGCGTGCAGCGCGAAGGCCCCACCGCGCCCCAGCTACGCCACCGCCTACGCCCCGAGCGTGTGCGAGCCCTCCGACGGCCGCCCGAGCGTGTTCACCCTCGATTGGCGCGGCGACAGACGCCAATTCCTCAAGAGCGTGCTCGTCCCGCACAACGACGCGGTGGTGGTCGAGTACGATTGCCGCACGCTCCGCGTCCTCGACAACTGCCGCGTGGGGTCGAAATACGCCTACACCGGCACCGGCATCACGAAGGAGCAGGTCTCGTTCTCCGACGGCGAAGAGATGGCCTTTGGCATGCCGCTCAGCGGCGCCCAGCTTGCCGCGCAATACGGGTCGGGCTCGGTGTTGTGGGCGAACACCACCACGGTAGGCAGCCTGGCCGTACCCAAAGACACAGCCACCATGGGAGACCTCTTTCTGACCTCGGCGCAAAGCCTGGACGGCTGCCGTGGCGCGACCCACTTCGTCCGTCGAGCCACCTTGGGAGCCTTCGATTTGCGGGCCATCGCCAAGGGCGGCAGCTCCGCGGGAGCCCACGTCGACCACCTGGGCGGCGCATCCGCGAGCGCGTCGAGCCAAGGGTCCGTGGTCAATCGGGAGGGCAACTTGGCCACCTGCGACCAACGGGGCGCCTTACCTACCGATGCGCCCATTCCAGGTTGTGACAACGGCCTTCAGCTAGAGCTCGTGCCCATCCAAGGGCCCGCCGTGCCCGACGCCATCGATGTCCCCGCCTGCGCCCCTGGCAAGGTGATGGCGGGAGGAAAGTGCATCACGAACCGCAACCAACAACCTTACCTCTGCCACTTTGGCAACATGATGGAGTGCCAAAATCAATGTGGCTTGGGCGACGTAAAAAGCTGCAACACCCTGGGCTTCATGTACGAAACGGGCTTTGGGGTAGGCACAGCCGACATCACCCGGGCCGAGCCCTACTACCGCGCTGCGTGCGACCACGGGCACCAGAAGGGTTGTACGAACCTCGCCTTGGTGTTGTTGCAAAACGGCACCACCCTACGAAGCTATCCCATCCAGCTCCTGCAAACCGCCTGTGCCGTAGGCGAGGCGCGAGCCTGCACCATCCTGTCGCAACAGACCGAGGTCGCCGACGCAACCGACCCAAAGAGCGCCGCCAACTGGGCCCTTTCGTTGGTGGGAGCTCGTCCGCCCGTGGACCGCAAAACCGAGCTGCTACTGCGCGGCTGCCATGCGGGTGATGGCAAGGCGTGTGAGCGGCTGAAGGCGCAGGGGATTCAACCTTGAGGTGAGTTGGGCGTGGAATCAAGGATCGCCGAGCCGTGAAATCGTGTATATTCTGGTTGCTATGGCGGCAATCACCCTTGAGCTTCCGGCCGACATCGTAGAAGCGCTCCGTTTTCCCCCGAATCGTGCGAGCGAAGAGCTAGCCCGAGAATTCGCGGTCTTCTTGGTCAAAGAAGAGCTCTTGCCGCGGTCGAAAGCGCGCGTATTGGCCGCCATGGATAGGGTGGCCTTCGAAGACCTTCTTGCTCGGCGTGGTGTGGCCTGGGACGCCACGGCCGACGAGGTGCTCGCCGAAGTGGAACAAGCAGAACGCCTCCTCGCCCCATGACGCTGATCGTTTCTGACACAACCCCGCTCTCGTGTCTGATCCGCATCGGCCGAGCCGACTTGCTCACTCGGTTGTTTGAAGATGTGCAGGTGCCTTCCGCCGTTGCCGACGAGCTGGACGGCGGAAAAGCGTTGCTCGGTGACTGGCGGTCTTGAGCAGGACTTAGACGCTGGAGAGGCGGCGGCCATCGCCTGGCAGTCTCACTTCAGGCGGGACTTGTTCTTATCGACGAGAGGCGTGGGCGCAGCACCGTGGCAAAGTTGGGGCTGGAACTGCTAGGGACGGTTGGCCTCCTCGTTCTCGCCAAGCGGCGGGGCTTGATTTCCGCTGCCGGGCCGATCATTGGCGAGGTGCGCAATCGGGCGGCTTTTGGGTGGTCGCGGAGGTATTGGCGCTAGTGGGTGAGTAGGTGAGCGG
>CAYLJT010000803.1:0-3844 GCA_964383995.1 uncultured Polyangiaceae bacterium | reverse complement strand
CTCGGGGCGCGCAGGTAACCTAATTGCGCAGGACGAAACGGGATACGTCGACTTTGCCCGAGGCGTCGTTGGAGCGAGGTGTACGGTAGCTCGGACGGGCAAGCGAAGTTTGTCTCGGACTTTGTGGCCGCGTGGACCAAGGTCATGCAGCTCGACCGCTTCGACCTCGCGTAGGGCGAGAACCGCCAAAGCGGGCCTAGAATCGATGCCCACCCCAGGTTGCGTTCCGCAACCTTCCCCGCCCAAACGCCGTGCTCGGGCGAAGCCCTCCGCGCGGCGAGGGCGGGGACCCTTCGGCGGAGATTGGAAAGTTGGTGCACGCTGCTTGACCCCACCCTACCCTCCCCACCTCGGTCGGTGGGGAGGGTGCTTGGGGGGGTCAGCACGCGCGTGCGGGGTGGCGGTGACGGGTTCGGGAACCTGGCGCAAGACCTGGCGGTACCACGGATATCTGCTTTCAAGCGGCAACCCGACGGATCCAGCGACTTTCGACAGCCTTGACCAACTTGCCTGGGACGTCTATGTCCATGGGATGGCGACTTCTTGGAAAACGGCGAGTCTTCCCATGGTCGTCAAGAACGGCGCCGGAAGTGGCTACATCTCGCTCCTTGCGCGGCACATCGACGGCCGCAGCGTGGCTGCGGTGTTCAATGGCAACAGGATCGAGAGTGATACCGGCGAGGGGACGCTCGGCTCGGGAGACGCATGGGGATACCTGAATCGGATGCCGACCGTACCGACGAACTTCGACCTCTTCCTCAGTCCCAACGTGGACCCGCTCTGGGCGGTGCCGTGATGTGCCCCGTTCGCGGCCTTCTGCGTACCTCTGCTGTGCTCGCTCTAAGCCTGTTTGTCGGATGCGCAGACCCGGAAAGCGACCCGTGTCGCGGCACTCCCAGCGCGGAATCTACCTATCCTGTTTCCATCTACTCCTGGGCAAAAAGCAGCTATTTTTGCGCAATTCACTCGGGTGGAGGGGTTAAGTGCTGGGGGGACAATTTCGGAGGGCAGCTTGGAGCTGATTTGTCGGGACGCGTGTGGGTCCCGGCGGTCGTCAAAGGGTTGGCTTGCGTCGAGGAGGTTGCTCCCGCCATATACACCACTTGCGCCCGAATCGCCGATGGCACTGTGCGATGCGTGGGCGATGACGACTTTGGCTTGCTGGGGAACGGCTCGCTCCGTGCCACGGGCTATCCAACCACTGTCCTGAACTTGCACGATGCAACCGCGCTCGCGGGGGACGAAGTCGGCTTCGCCGTTCTGCGCTCAGCGGGGGACGTCTGGGCGTGGGGACAGGCGGACGTCAACGCGGAGAGTGACCGCCCACGCGCGGTAGAAGGTATGTCCGGGCCTTTCCTCGACATTGCCGCCGAGTTGACTGCCATATGCGGGACACGTGCCGATGGCGGCTTGGACTGCGTGTGCGACGAGCTGCTCGCCGCGCAAATCGGTCGACTCTGGTGCATCCCCGAGCTTGACCAGCTTCGCATTGTCGGGAGGCTGCACTTCGGGAGTGGATTCGCATGCGCCATCTCGGTAGATGGCCGCGTGTATTGTTTCGGCGACAATGACTATGGAGAGCTGGGAGACGGCACGCAGATCACGCGTGAGGCACCCGCGCCCGTACCTGGGTT
The DNA here is from genome assembly GCA_964383995.1 of uncultured Polyangiaceae bacterium. GTDB lineage: Bacteria > Myxococcota_A > Polyangia > Polyangiales > Polyangiaceae > CAYLJT01. Next base: position 2,210 of record CAYLJT010000803.1, on the reverse strand, counting down.
GACCGAAGTCCAGTCCGTTGCCGTGGGCCGCGTTCATGGTTGCGCTGTCGATGGTGCGGGGGCGGTGTACTGTTGGGGACGGGGGCCCTGCGTCGGCGCGGGACCCAATGCCGCCGACCCCCAGCTCACACCTATGCTGGTCCCCCTGCCAAGCCCGGCTATCGAGGTCGCGGCATCCCAAACGACGAGCTGCGCGCTCCTGGAGTCTCACGAAGTGTGGTGTTGGGGAAGCGGATACGTGGGTGAGCTGGGCGTACTCGGTCCCCCCGACTACCCCGGAGGACCACGCGGCGGCACCCCGTGTCGACCCGAGCCAATGCCCGTGGAGTGGTAGTCCCCCCATTATTCCAACTTCCAGAAGTCGGTCGAGCCGGAGCTTCGAGACTCCTAAGAAAATGCCGCCGCCCGTTTGGTGAAGCGCATCGGATAGAAGCCCACAAAGCCGACCGCGCTTTGAGGTAAGGTGCAGTCATGCACGCCTCGGATGTGGACCGCGAGCGCCCCTCCTTGCCCCCTGTGTCGGCTGCGGGCGTGGGCATCCCCGCCGCTCCCGAGTCGGGCATTTTGGCCTGGGTTCCTGGCCTTTGGGTGCTCAAAAATTACCGTCGCTCCTGGTTGGGTCGCGACGTGACGGCGGGCCTCGTGCTCACGGCGCTGCTTGTGCCCGCGGGCATGGGCTACGCCGAGGCGTCGGGGCTCCCCGCGATCACGGGCCTGTACGCCACCGTGGCGCCTCTCCTCGCGTACGCGCTCTTTGGGCCCTCCCGCATCATGGTGCTCGGCCCGGACTCCGCGCTCGCGCCCCTCGTGGCGGCCGCGGTGCTTACCCGCGCTGAGGGGGACCCCTCCCGCGCGATCGCGCTGGCTTCTCTGTTGGCTCTCCTGACCGGCGTCATGTGCGTGCTGGCGGGCCTTTTGCGCGCCGGGTCTGTTACCGATCTGCTCTCGCGACCGGTTCGCGTGGGTTACATGAACGGCATCGGGCTGACTGTGCTTCTGACACAGCTCCCCAAACTGTGCGGCTTTTCCAGCTCCGGATCTGACCTACTGGACAGCAGCGTGGGCCTTGTGCGCGGCCTCGCCGACGGGAGGACCGCGCCCGCCGCCCTTGCCGTCGGCCTCGGCAGTTTGGCCACCATCCTCGTGGGTCGGCGCATCGCGCCGCGCTTCCCGAGCGTGCTCATCGCGGTCGTCGGCGCTACCCTGGCCGTCACGGTGTTTGGGTTGGAAGACCAATTGCGGGTGGTCGGCGCCGTGCCCCGAGGCGTGCCCTGGCCTTCGGTACCCAGCGTCAGCTTCGCTGACGTCCGCGAGCTTTCCGCTGCGGCGGCGGGCATCGCCCTGGTCTCCTTTGCCGACACCAGCGTATTGTCTCGGACAATTGCCGGACGCAACCGCTACCGGGTCGACCCCAACCACGAGCTGCGTGGGCTCGGTCTTGCCAACATCGCCGCCGGTCTGTTCGGAGGGTTTCCGATCTCCAGCAGCTCCTCCCGCACGCCCGTCGCAGAGGCCGCGGGCTCGCGCACCCAACTTACAGGCGTGGTGGGCGCCCTTGCCATCTTGGTGCTGCTGGTCGCCGCACCGGGGCTCCTCCAAAACCTGCCCACCGCTGCTCTCGCGGCGGTGGTCATCGGCGCCGCCCTGCGCATCTTCGACGTCGCTTCGTTGCGGGTGTTCGCGCGGGTCAGGCGGGCCGACTTCGTGCTGTCGCTTTTGACCTTCCTGGCGGTGGCGGCCTTCGGCGTGCTGGCTGGGATTGGCGTGGCGGTCGCGGTGTCGCTGCTCGACTTCGTGCGGCGCGCGTGGCACCCGCACTATGCCATTTTGGGGCGCGCCGCGGGCGTCAAGGGCTACCACGATTTGCGCCGGTATCCGGGCGCGAAAGAGGTGCCCGGGCTCGTGCTTTTCCGCTGGGACGCGCCGCTCTTTTTTGCCAACGCCGATGGATTTCGCGAGCGGATCCTGGACATCGTCGACAACGCACGTAGCCCCGTACGCTGGGTGGTGGTGGCCGCCGAGCCCGTCACCGACGTCGACACGACCGCCGCCGAAATGTTGGAGGAGCTCGACGGTGAGCTAGGGTTGCGGGGCGCCGAGCTGGCCTTTGCCGAGCTGAAGGACCCCGTGCGTGACCGTCTGGTGGGTTACGGCCTCCACCAACGCCTCGGACGAGAGTTCTTCTTTCCTACCTTGGGCGTCGCCGTCAA
>CAYLJT010000802.1:0-3845 GCA_964383995.1 uncultured Polyangiaceae bacterium | reverse complement strand
CTTGGGCGGCCTGGATTAGGGCCGGTTGGCGTGGCCGCGGCGCTCAACCACCCGTGAAATGCGTGGCGGGGGCTTCCGAGCCGACCTCCACGTTCAGCTCCGCCGTACCTATCCTGGGGGCGACTCCCGCGGAGAGGGTCAGCTTGTGGTGACCTGGGGACAGCGTCACGCGGAGCCGCCTTCCGCTACCCAAGGTGCCGTCCCGCGAGGAGGTCCAGCTCAGCGCGGTAAGCTCCGGCGCGCGCTCTTCCAGGTAGAAACCTTGTCCCACCAGATCGAGGCTGGTTCCCCGCGGAACCACCCTGCCCGCTTCGGGCGCGAGGATCAACGCGCGGCAGGCCTTGACGGGCACCGCGAAGGGCGGGCTCGTGACAATCGTCGTGCGCGCGCCATCGGTCGCCACGACGGCGATCCGGCACGCCGCGCCGCCGGGCAAGGCGTCGAAATCGACCTCGGCGTGGTCCAGCGTCGTGCGCAGCCCGAGCCGCGCGTAGCTCTTGCCGTCGTCGTGCGAATAGCGCAAAAAGACCTCGATGGGCTTCCCTTCCGGGTGCTTCGCGCTCCACTGGACGCGGGTTCGACCGCGCGCGAGCTTGGGCGGTTGGAAGCCCAGGGTCAGCACCGGGGCGGCCGACGAAACGGTAAGCTCGTGGATGCTCGTGCCGTCGTGGAGGAAGCGGAGGCGCGCTGTACCGTCGGGAAACGGCAGCCAACCTCGCACCACCAGGCGCGGCGTCGAGCGCTCGCCGGCGCAGCGGCGTTGAACCCCAAGGCGCGCCTCGGCGAGCACCTCGCCACGGGCGTCGAGCGCTTGTGCGCACAACCTGGACGTAGGCGGCTCTTGCGCGCCCTTGGGAGGAACGGTCGCGTAGCTGGGCCGCAGGCTCAGCGAGGGCGGGGCCTCGGTAAGCCGGCCCTGAATGCACAAATGGGTGAGCGTTGCCATGGCTTTGCCTATCGTCGCGCGAGCAGATCCCAAAGGGCGATGGACGGCCAGCGATCTTGGAAGTCGCCGGAGTTGGGGGTGCAGTAAGACATCAGCTCCGACGTGCCCGCGGGGACGACCCGACTCCAGCGCACGTCCAGCCCGACGTCCTCCGTCGCCGCGGGCAGGCGCGGGTCGAGCTGTACCACGTCGCCGCAGGGTGCATGGCCGACACCGAAGGTGTGGCAGAGCTCGTGGGCGAAGGTGGCGGGTAGACCGCTGCGCGCAGCGAAGCGCCTTGCGCCGTCAAACCAATAGTCGATAACCCCGTCGCTGCCCACGCCGTTCAAGTCGTAGTCCGGGTGATCGGGCGTCATGGCCGCCCACACCTCGCCCATGTCGCCGAAGTCCGAGGCGATGTCGTCCAGATCGTCGAGCAGGTCGTGCCAACCTTCCTCCGTCCCGAGGTCGTGGGAGATGCTCCACACTTCGTAGCCGGGCGCCAGCAAGATGTGCGCGCTCTCCTCACCAAAAGGCAGGCGCCCGAGGGCGTTGGCCAGGGTGTACGTGTAGGTGGAGATGGACGGCGCGGCGAGGTTGCGACCCGGATCGGCGACGCGCACCATCACGATGGGAAGGTTTGGCATGTCATGGAAACGGACGCGCGTGGAGGCGACCGCCGGGGCTACCGTCGCGTCGTCCCGCACCCAGACGCGGGCTTCGATGTCTTGCGTGCCCGTCGCCAGGCTTGCCGGCAAGACCAGGTTGAACGAGCTCGTCCAACGCTCCCGGTCGAGCCCTGCCGCAGACGGCGCCGCGAGGTCGGGACCCACGGGCAGGACCATGCGCACGGTCGACCCGTCGACCTGGGTGAGCAGCAAGCTCCCCGTTACGTTGGCGACGACGCCCGGGCCGGCGCCGCGATCGAAGCCGTCGTCGATTCCAGAGGCCACATAAACGCGCACCTGCGTCGCCTTGCCAGCGGCCAGCCGCTCCGTGTTGCGTGGGTAGGTCGCGGTCAGCGAGAACCGTTGGATGGACTGGGTCACCTCCACGCCCACGATGCGCAGGGTCGGCGCCACATCCAGCCGCACGTCGAGGTCCCGCGTGACCGTGCCGCAGCCGTTGGTCGCCTCCAGCCGGTAGCTCGCGACCGCCGCCGCGCGCCCTGAAAACGGGCCCAAGGCGAGCTGCGGAAGGGTAGGATTTTGGGTGGCCGCTTGTGGCCCGACGGTGGACAGGGGGCGCACCCGCACATCCGTCGCGTTGCGAACGCCCCAGGTCAGTGTGACCGCCTCACCCGGTCGCACCACGACGCCGCCCGCCGAGCCGTTGGCGCGGAAGAAATCGATCTCCGGGGTGGTGCCGCCGAAACGCGCCGCTTGGTTCTCCACCACCGGGGCCGGCTGGTAGACGCTGGCCGGGAAGCGCCGGGCTTGTCCGAGACACGAAAGGCCGTTGCCGAGGTCGTCGAGCGCGCGCTGGTTGTTTTCGAAGGCGCGCGCCCGCTCCGACTCCGCGGTCCGATCGCGAAAGCCGACGGTGCCCGCGTGCGCGAAGCTGGGTACGATGATGGTGATGCGCGTGTCGCTCCAGGTCACGACGGGGGCCTCGACCTCGCCGATCAATACCGCGATGTGGGGAGGTTGGGTCGCGCCGAAGCTCACGCCGTGGAGCACCAGCGTGTGTCCCGGACAGGCCGCCGTCGGTGTGAGGCCCGTAATCTTACCTTTCCACGCGGAGCTTGGCAGCGGCTGAAAGCCACGCAAGACGCCGATCACGTCCATCTCGCACACCCGCCTCGACGCCTCGCAGTGGTCCAGCGGAAACAGCTCATCGCGTGGCGACGCGGGCCACTTCGGTCGGGGCAGACCGTTCGGGCTCGGCCAGGGTGGACCGTCCACCTCGGGCCAGGGCAGACCGCCGACCGCACCTCCTCGGGGGCGCGGGGGGTTACCGACCTCCTCCGGCCAGGGCCACGTGGCGTCTCCCGCACCTGGAAAGAACCTTCCACCCTCTCCCCAGGGCAGCTTCGCCACCGCCCCGGAGAGCAGCGATCCGAGGGCCTTGCCAGCGGGCTCGTCGGCCGCATGAACGAGCTGTTCGGCAGGGGCCGCGCGGCTCCACAGCTCCAACGCGCCCACGAGCAGGTCCTTGTGCGACGCGCCTTGTAGCGCCGCGACGCGCTCGGCGGCCATGAACAACGTAGGCAGCTCGATGGGTGAGATCAGATGGGTAGGTTTGCAGGGAGGGCCCTCACCTACCCTCGCTGCGGAGGGCGTCCGTGCCCAGGCAGACGCCGAGCGCGCGGCGAGCAGCAGGGTGCCTTGAAGCACCGGGATGGCCGCCGGGACGCCGCCCAACAGCGAGCGACAGAGCGCGAGCGTCCGGTCGAGCACCGCCGCGTCCCACAGCGCGCGCAACGCAACGGCGAAGGCCCGCTGCTCGGAGCGCGCGTCGAGCTTCAGGGCCCCGATGCGCGCGCCGAGCTGGGCGATACGACGGGCATCGATGGACGAGGTAGGTAGGTCGGACTTCGGAGGCTCGGCGTGGGTTTCGGGCATGAAGCTGGCGGCGGGTGGCAAAAGAGCGGGTGGTTTCGAGACATGCCCCCGGAGCAGACCGACGGGCCTGCGCAGGTCTCGGTGCAGTCCCGCGACGATACCGATTTGTTAGAGCCGTGACAAGCCTTTCCGTGCGGGTGTTTGGACGTTTCTACCGTTCGATACGTGGCCTCGTTCATGGAAAGCGCTTGCGCGGAGCGCAGGCGGCGTGCTTTTGTTCGTGTCTTCTTACCCGGAGCTTTTATGTCTTCGTCGCTGCATCGTGTGCTGCCCGCCCTCGCGTTGTCGTTGGGCCTCGTCGTGTGGGCCTGCGGTTCTTCGGAAGAGGCGTCGGGGGGTGGCTGTTCGGACGACAC
>CAYLJT010000801.1:0-3850 GCA_964383995.1 uncultured Polyangiaceae bacterium | reverse complement strand
CACGAAGCCCAACAGGTGAAGGAGACCGTGGACGACGAGGAGCAGCGTTAGAAAGATGCTCATGGCAACCGCTGTGCGTCCGCGCGCGCTCGACCGACGTCGAGGAAGCCGACGCCTGACGCAAGGTAAGCTAACCACCGGAGCGACCCTGACCAGCGCGAAAGTGGCGCAAACGGTGCCGCTCTCCAGCGCCGACGAGCGCGCGCAGTTTGGGTGACAGCACGGAGCGCGCTGGGCTAGAGTCGCGCCGATGGCCCTCCTTCCGCGCGAGACGGTGCTCGAGACCGTAACGAGTGGAATCGCGCCGTTTCTCGGGCAGAACATGGCCCGCGCGGCAGTGCGTGGACAGGCCGCGAGGCTTTGGGGGGTGCCAGGGCCCGTGGACGACGCTTCCGTGGAGCGACTCCTGGTGGAGCTGTCGCCGGGGCTCGCCGTGTTCGTGGGACGGGCCAAGGCCGAGCAGGTGTTCGGCGAGATTCGAACGGGCTTGAAGCTCAAGAAGGATCAGCGATGAACCGAAGGCTGAATCCGCTTCATGGAGCGTTGCTGGTGATCGGGGTGACGGCGCTCTTGTTTGCGCCGAAGGTCGTGTACCCCGACGCGCCCTTCTACCAGGACGTATTTCCAGGTCCCGTGCGCCACGCGTTGGCGGCGGTGGTCAAGTTGGCCGGGCTTCTGCTCGGTGCGATCTTCGCGTTGCGGGTGGCGGGCGGACTGCAGCCGGACGACGCCGTGCGCCGTGCGTGGCAAGCGCTCGGTGTGGGGCTCGCCGCGTCCTTCGCCGGCCAGTTGGTGTTCTCCTACTTCGTGGTGATTCAGGGAGACTCTCCGCCCATGCCTTCCATGGGCGACGCCTTGTTCATGGCAGGTCAGGTGACGCTCATCGTGGCGTTGACCTTGTTCGCGCGGGCCTATGTCAAGTCCGGACTGCCCCTCGGCTCGGTGGCGAGCCACCTGGGGCTCGTGGGGGTTGTGGGGGGAGCGTTCGCCCTGGGCGGGGCGTACTTCCTTGCGCCAATCGCCGAAGCAGAGGCGCCCCTCGGTGAGCGCCTCGTCAATATCGGGTATCCGATTTTAGACCTCTTGGCTTTGCTACCCACCCTCGTCCTGTTGCGGATGACGCTGCGCCTCTACGGCGGTAAGGTTTGGACGGTCTGGGCGACCATCATGGCCGGCCTGTTCTTGATGTCGGGGGGCGACGTGCTGTACGCGTATTTTTCCGTGAACGAGGTCAACGGGGTGATTCCGCTGTTCGACATCTTGTTCATGGATGGCTATGCGCTGGTGGCCGCGGGGGTCGCCCTCCAGCTCGGTTTGCAACGAACGGACTAGAGCTCGAAAATCCGCTATTTGGGCCATGGGTCTGCCGTTTTGCTAGGGTCGGGCCCATGGCCTCTCCCGTTCGCCTCACCTTGACGTTGCTGGTCGCCCTGGTGGCCCTTTGCACGGGCTGCGCGGCGCGGTCCAACTCGGGATCCTCCGCGGGGGCGTCGCACCCGAGCTACCTGGATCGATCCGGCACATCGGGGTCGACGTCGGCAGGGCTCATCGAATATGGCAAGGCTTCCTACTATGCGGACAGCCTGGCGGGTAGACCGACGGCATCTGGACAACCTTACCTCCCGACGGAGATGACGGCCGCCCATCGGACCTTGCCGTTTGGCACCGTGCTCGAGGTGGTGCGGGTGGACGGCAGGAAGGTCGTCGTCCGGGTCAACGATCGCGGCCCCTTCGTCAAGGGGAGGATCGTGGACCTGTCGCGGAGCGCGGCCGAGGCCCTGGGGATGGTGAGGGAAGGTGTGGTGGACGTGAGAATTCGAGCCGTTTCGACGCCAAAACCGAGAGCGACTTCACGTTCGCGCGAATGACGTTCTTGACGGGACGTGGCCGCTTCGAGGGCCATCGAGGGATATGCTCGACTTGGGGTCGCGGCTAGGGTAGGGTCGGTTTCATGGCCAAGGTCACCATCTATCACAACCCCAACTGACATTCGTCGGTCAATGCGGTCCGCATTGCGAGCGAGCTTGGGGTCGAAGCTGACGTCGTTCTGTACATGAAAACGCCTCCTAGCGAAGCCACGCTGAGCGCCATTGTCGACAAGCTGGAGGATCCGGTGACCAGCCTGGTGCGGCGAGACAGCTTGTGGACGAAGCTGGGCCTGACCGACGCCGATGCGGCGACGCCGGAGCAGGTGGTTTCGCTGCTGGTGAAGCACAAGGCGCTCTTGCAACGGCCGGTGGTGGTGACTCCGAAGAAGGCCATCGTGGGCCGCCCGAAAGAGCGGATTACGGAGCATCTGGCAGCGCTTGTCGGGCAGGCGAGGTAGCTGACGGTCCGAGCGCACCCATGGGTAGCTCGCGCGTTGCGGGGTGAGCTTGTCACGCGCCGGCGCGAGCCACAGACAGGGTTCTCGGTGGAGAGTTCTTGGTTCGCGTTGCGGGCGGGGGACGGACCCCGGTTGAGCGTTGGTGCTGAGTCTGGGACGGCTGCTCGGGTGGCGCGGGGGTGCGGCGGAGCCGGGGGCGGCGGAGCCGGTTGAGGTGGGGGCCGGGTACGGCGGACCCAGGTTGAGGTAGGCGGAACGACGGACCCCGGGTTGAGGCAGGGAGGCGGAACGACGGACCCAGGTTGAGGCAGGGAGGCGGAACGACGGACCCAGGTTGAGGCAGGGGGAACGACGGACCCAGGTTGAGGCAGGCGGAACGACGGACCCAGGTTGAGGTAGGCGGAACGACGGACCCAGGTTGAGGTGGCGCCACCCGGGCTCCGAGACTGATGAGCCCGGGTGCGCGGAGCTGGGGTGACTCAGTGGGCGCTGGCGGCCCCGTCGCTGAGATTCGGCCACAAAGCACTGTCGATGCACGTTGCGATCGCAACGAGATCCCACCCTTCGATAGACTTTCGGTCGGAATCGGCGAGGGGAGAGTCGTGAAGCGGCACGTAGCGAACGACAACGGTGTCGAAGGTGCCATTCGGGCTGGGCAGGGTTGCCCAATGAACGACGCCGCCCAGCATCGCGCTACGCCCCTCCACCTTGGCATGACGCCCGCCCTCGACGAGGGTCAGGTGGGGACCCTCGAGCTCATGATACGCGCTCTTCATGGGGGCCAGGTTGGGGGAATTGGCGTCGATGAATGTCTGCATGGATGGGATCCCCAGGACCCCGGCAAAGTCGAAGGGGGCGGTGGCGACCAGAACGGACAGGACCTCGACATCACGGCTATTTTCGGGGGCGAAATTTCCGCAGACGGCCGGAACGGCGCTGTCGCGCCAGGCGCCGCGCCAGGCGCAACCTGGGTGTGTCGTGAGCCGCGGCGTGGCGATGCAGGTACGGAGGATCTCCGGAGTCAGGTCGAACGTCGGCGTGGGGTCACTGTGATGCGTGGGCGGGGCGATGGGGGCTCGTTCGGTAACCGAGAGCGGCCGAGAAAGGGGATGAGGGCCGGTCTGCGTGCAAGCAATCGCGGTTGGGAACAACGCGAGCACGTGCCACGTGGTGTTGCGGCCGAAGGGGCATGGCGCAGGGAGGGGCATGGGTCGGATTCCACGCTAGCGCATTTACGTCGTGCTTCGAGAAATCGAGCCCTCGCGGTGGCGGCGCATGGGCCTTCGCGCCCGCCCGGTGCGACCCAGGTTGAGGCCCGCCCGGTGCGACCCAGGTTGAGGCCCGCCCGGTGCGACCCAGGTTGAGGCCCGCCACCACCCAGGTTGAGGCCCGCCACCGAGGCCCGCCGAAGCGGGGTTGAGGCCCTCAGGTGGCCCAGGCGTTCAGGAGGCCGCCAGAGAGCCATCCAGGTGTCCATGGACATGGCCAATTCGGAATGGACACCCCGTCGTCGTCCCAAGATGG
>CAYLJT010000800.1:0-3871 GCA_964383995.1 uncultured Polyangiaceae bacterium | reverse complement strand
CCCAAGAAATGCCGTCCGCGTTGCAGGTTTGGATACCCGCCTTGCACGGGCCCACGCCTTCCGATCCAGGCTGGCCTTGATAGCAACTCTGGGTGTCGCCCGGATTGCAGATGCACGGCCCGTCGTTCAGCGTGTTCTGCTCACAGCCATCCACCAGCGTGCCATTGCAATCGGCGTAGGCGCCTTGACACATCGAGAGCACGCACTGGCTATTGACGCACAGCACATCGGCGTTCGCGTAGTCGGGGCAAGCGGAGCCACAGGAGCCGCAGTTGTTGAGGTTGCTCGCCAGGTCGACGCAGTTCTGGCCGCAGCACGAAAGACCGGGTTGACACGCATGACTGGGTGTGCAGCCGGGCACGCAGGTTTGCGAGACGCAAATCGTCCCCGCGGCGCAGTCGTCATCGATGAGGCAACCAACGCAGGCGTGGGTGACGGGATCGCAGTGGGTGCCGGGCGCGCAGTCGGTGTCGTCGCTGCAACCGGCGGTGCACTGGTCTGTCGTAGCGTTGCAATATTCGCCGGTGGGGCACATGTCGTTGTCGACAAGGCAACCCACGCAGATGCCGGTGGTCACGTCGCACAAGGGTTTGGTGGGGTCGACGTTGCAGTCCGCATTGGAGACGCAACCGCTCGGCATTTCGCCGCCTTCGCCACCGGTCCCTGTGGTGGCGGCCGCCTCGCCCCCGGCGCCGCCGTTTCCACCGCCGGAGCTAGTCGAGGTTGCATCGCCGGTCGTCGTTCCGCCGCCCAAGTCACTACCTCCGCTGCAGGCCCCCATGCCCGCGGCGACGATGGGCAACGAAAGAATCGCCGCGATGAACGGAGCGCTAAAAAGACCTCTGCGTGTCGACTGCATAACGAAAACCTCTTCAGGCGGAAGAATGGGCGATCGCCCAATCGTTGACGCTCAAACTACTTGTGAACACCAACCGTTGAGGGGGTGACGTTCCACTTGAACTTGTCGAGAAGGACCATCGAGTCGACGTTGTGATCGCCCGCGTCCCAGGTGATGAACTCGATCTCGATCGTCTCGCCGGGGACGACGGGAGCGTCGTTCTTCAGCCATACCGTGCCGCCTCCGTCTTTCACGTTGGAGACGCCGCCTGAGGGCCAGCCGCCCATGCCCGTGCCAACGAGCTCGAGGGTGCCGGAGGGGCAGGTGCCCGCGGGGGCCCCAACGGGCGGAAAGCAAACCTCGAAGAAGGCGTTGTTCACGCTGACGGCGTTGCCGTTGGAGTCGAACGCGATGTTCTTGTCGGCGGGGAGCGGCAGCTCCGGCGGATTGGCCATCGGATCGGGCTGCCACTGCGTCGTCAACAGCGTCACGAAGAAGTCGTTGTACTGCTGGCAAACGAACTCGGGGTACTCCGACGAGTAGAACTTGAAGCTGTAAGTGAAGGAGAAAGCGTTCGTCGGGACGCGAATTCGTGCTTTGAGGTTGACAGAGTCGTAGGCCGTTGTGCACCCCGCTCCCTGACACGAGGGACAGTTTCCAGGGGAGGGCACGGCGCCGCCGTTGCCCGCGAGGTAGGCAGGCGGTGCGCCCGAAACCGTCGTCGCGTCGTAGTTGCCGGTTTGCCCGGCTTGCAGGCCATTTTGCGGGTAGACGTGGCCCGTGTCGGTCTCGTCGCGCGCCGTGCCCGACGACATGGCCGCCATCGTGCCGCCCTTCTGCGGCATGACGTAGGGGCCGTAGTCCGCGAGCACGCCAACTTGCACGTCCTTGGGGGGCGTGGCCGTTCCGTCCGCTTGAAGCAGCGAGGTGGAGATCACGCCCCACTTCTTCTGCTGCAGCGTTGCGGGGTTCTCGACCGTGAACTGGCAGAGGTCCATCGCCTTGATGAGCTTTGTGCTCGAGGTCGGCGTAACGAGCGCGTTCCCGCCGCAATCTGCGACCGGCGTGTCGTCGGGCGTCGACGGATCACAGTCGTCGTCGAGGCCGTTGCCGAGGTACTCGAACGCGCCCGGGTTCACGAGCTCGGGGTTCGAGCAATCGTTGACGTTGTCGCAGCAATCGCCATCGGAGGGCAGCCACCCGTCGCCGTCGCCGTCGAGCGGGGCCATACCACCGGAACCGCCGCTTCCGCCTGTTCCGCCCATTCCACCCGCGCCGCCGGAACCGCCCGTGCCCGACGTGGACGCCGTCGCACCGCCAGCGCCCCCTGCGCCGCCCGTTCCCGTCGTCGTCGTCGTTGCGTCCGTGGAGCTCGTCATGCCTCCCATGCCGCCCCCGGTGGCGGTGGTCGTGCTGGTGCTCGACCCACCCATTCCCCCGCCGGTTGACGTCGACGTATCCGAAGAAGAGCTCGAAGAAGAGCCGGAAGTGTCTTCGCTAGAGCAGCCGGCGATGGCCGCTGCCCCAAGAAAAGAGACGGTTGCGAGACCAAGCAAAGGGGAAAGAGCGTGCCAGCGATACGAGCGAATCATCAAGTCCTCCGGCGGATGACGAGCGGCCTGCTGCGACGACGGGCTCGCGTTACGTGGATGCGTAGAGGGAGTCCGCGGCGCCTAGGTCACGGGCGTCTGAGCTTCCGTGCGTTCAAGCATCATCGCAGAATACCGCTCCCACCTCAAAGGGTTCGGCAAAACGGCAACGGGGCACGGGGGCGCTCGAACCGCGGCGTCGTTTTCAAAAAAACCCTTGCGCGAAAAAAAGACCGCTGCTAGAAGCCGCCCTCCCGTCGCAAGACCTCTTGCGCTGGGCTCCGAGGGTCCTCCCTCGGCAGAATCGTAACGGCGCGATGGGCGCCGCTCGCCCGACCGGCCCCTGTGGGACTCCCCCCAGGGTTGCGGTGGGGTCCTTCGTCGGCGCTGGCGCCGGCGTCGGGCGGAGAGCCTACCACGTACGACGGATTCCCTAGGCAAATGCGCGTCTCGACGACGCGCGTGCCGCTGCGCACGACCCGGCAGGCCCAACGCCCCCGGGCAAACCAACGAGGACATGTCCCATGTCGAGCAGAGCCAGTGCCAGGTTTGCGCGGATCGCCCCCCGAAAGGCGCGCATGATCGCGAACCTCGTCCGTGGCCGGGACGCAGCCGAGGCGCTCCAGATTCTGGACTTCACGCCCAAGGCAGGCGCACCCATCCTTAAGAAGGTCATCGAGAGCGCCGTCGCGAACGCGCGCCAACAAGGTGGTGTCGACGTCGACAGCCTCTTCGTGAGCGCCGCGATGGTCGATCAGGCACCCAACAAGTTCTTCCGCCGGTGGCGCCCGCGCGCACAGGGCCGTGCGACGCGCATCGCAAAGGGCGTTTCGCACATCGTCATCGAGCTTTCGGAGCGCAAGTAGAGATATCCATGGGACAGAAAACGCATCCCTATGGCTTCCGCGTCGGCGTCATCAAGACGTGGAGCAGCAAATGGTACGAAGACGGCGCCTCTTACACGAAGTGGCTGCACCAAGACATTCGTATCAAGCGGGCCATCAAGTCCTACCTCTACAACGCGAACATCGCGAGCGTGGAGATTGAGCGCGCCGCCAACCGCGCCAAGGTCATCGTTTACACGGCCCGCCCCGGCATGGTCATCGGCAAGGGTGGCAAGGGGATCGAAATCCTCCGCAGCGGCAACCTCAAGACCGCCGCGAAGGGCGAGCCGAAATTCCCCGGCGTCCAGTCGTTCACCGAAAACGAAGTTTTCATCGACGTTCAGGAAGTCCGCAAGGCCGAGACCAACGCGCAGCTCGTCGCCGAGAACATCGCGACTCAGCTCGAGCGTCGTATCGCTTTCCGTCGCGCGATGAAGAAGAGCCTCGGCATGGCGATGAAGTTCGGTGCCAAAGGTATCCGCGTTCGCTGTGCGGGTCGTCTCGGCGGCGCCGAAATGGGCCGCGTCGAGACCTACCGTGACGGTCGCGTTCCGCTCCAC
>CAYLJT010000799.1:0-3872 GCA_964383995.1 uncultured Polyangiaceae bacterium | reverse complement strand
CCGAGCCGCCGTTCAAGCTGCAGGGCAGCTACCGCAACATGAACAAGCTCGCCGAGAAGGTGGTCAGCGCTCACACGCCCGAAGAAGTCGAGCGTCTGGTCGACGACCACTACCAGAGCGAGTCCCAGACCCTGACCAAGGGCGCCGAGCAAAACCTGCTCAAGCTGGCCGAGCTCAGGGGGCGCATGACGGCCGAGCAAAAGGCCCGCTGGGAGAGCATCAAGAGCGACTTTGTGCGCGTCAAGCTGATGGGTGGCAAGGCGGACGATCCGGTCACCCGCGTGGTGTCCACCATCGGTGGCATCGGCCAGCAGGTGGACGGTATCCGCAAAGCTTTGGAGCAGGCCGTGGGCGACTCCCAACGCCGGGCCGACGCCCAGGCCATGCGGCCCAACCCGACCGCCAACATCCTGCGCACCTCCCTTGGGAAGATCGAGACCACCCTCGACGCACTGCGTAAGAGCCTGGAGGTCGCCGCCAAGGCCGCCGGGGAGAAGCCGGGCGGCGAAGGGTAGGAGCGCGCTGGGTCGTGTCGGCGGCCCGAAAAGGGCGCAACGCAGAACGTCAATGCCCGCCACGAGCGCGCGATTTTTCGACGAAGAGCCGATCAAACGTCTCGTCTTGGGCTGTCTGTCTCGGGTAAATTGATCGGCCCCCCATGACAGTCGCGATCCTCTCCATCGGCACCGAGCTCACACGCGGCGAGGTAATCAACACCAACGCTTCGTGGATTTCGGCGAGCATGACCGAGGCCGGTTTCACGGTGAACGCCGTGGAAACCATCGCCGACGACATCCCGCGCATCGTCGAGTCGCTGCGTCGCTTGGCGCTGAGCCACAGGTTCGTGATCGTGACCGGCGGTCTCGGACCGACCTCCGACGATCTGACCGCCGCGGCAGCGGCGGAGGCCGCCGGGGTCGCCATCGTGCGCGACGAGAGCGCGCTGCTCGCCATTCGTCGGCGGGTCGAGGCCCGCGGAGGCACGATGAACTCGGCCCAAGAAAAACAGGCCGAGGTACCCGTAGGGGCCGACATCCTGCCCAACGCCGAGGGCACGGCCCCCGGCTTCGCCCTGACGCTGGGTGAGAGCGTCGCCTATTTCATGCCCGGCGTGCCCAGGGAAATGCGGCGCATGTTGACCGATCAGGTGCTGCCCCGCATCGGCCCCGCCGCCACCGGGACAACACACCAGATTCGCCTGCGCACCTATGGCAAGGGCGAGAGCGCCGTGGGGCTCGCGCTCGCAGGCCTCGAAGAGCAGTGGCCCGGCATCGTCCTCGGTTACCGCGCGCGCCTCCCCGAAGTGGACGTCAAGGTCCACGCCAGCGCCAACACGCAGGCCGACGCCAGGGATCTGGCGCGCAAAGTGGCGGACGAAGTGATGGCCAGGCTAGGCGACGTGATCTACGGGGAGGGAGACGACGACTTCCCCCACGTCGTAGGCCGCGCGGTGCGCGCCAAGGGCTACCGCCTGGCCCTCGCAGAGAGCTGCACGGGCGGTCTGATTACGCATTTGCTGACCTCTTACCCCGCCAGCGACTACCTGATTGGCGGCGCGGTGACCTACGCAAACAGCGCAAAAACAAGGCTCTTAAACGTGGCAGAAGACACGCTGCGGGGCCACGGCGCGGTGTCCGCCGAGGTGGCCGCCGCGATGGCGGCAGGCGCAAAGAGGCTGTGCGAGGTGGACATCGCCTTGGCGGTGACCGGCATCGCCGGGCCGACGGGCGGCAGCGCCGAAAAGCCCGTGGGGCTCGTGTATTGGGCCGTCGCGCACCCGGCTGGCGTGGTGGTCCAAGAGCGGATCTTCCACGGCGACCGCCGGGAGATCCAGACGCGCGCCGCCTACGCGTCGATGGACCTCCTCAGGCGTGTGTGTTTGGGCCTGCCGCTCGAGGCGTGACCGTCAGTTCAAACTGGCACGCTCGAACTTGAGCCCTTCGCCCTGGCGGCTGACCGCGATCACGTCGCCCTGCGCGAACTCGCCGCCGAGCACGCGCTTCGCCAGCTCGTCCTCGACCAGCCGTTGAATGGCGCGCTTCAGCGGGCGGGCGCCGTACACCGGATCCCAACCTTCCTCCAAGATGACCTCTTTGGCCTGGGGCATGACCATGAGGCCCAGCCCGCGGCGTTCGAGGCGCTTGGCGAAGATGTTCAATTGCAGGTCGACGATGCGTTCGAGCTGGTTCTTCTTGAGCCGACGGAACACCACGAGGTCGTCCAGGCGATTCAAGAGCTCGGGGCGGAATACCTTCTTGAGCTCGTCCACCACAGCCTGCTTCACCAGATCGTGCTTGTTGCCCTCTTCGAGGTCCGACTTCTCCTCGATGGTGGCCGCGGTCGCGGTGCCGATGTTGGAGGTCAGGATCACGACCGTGTTCTTGAAGTCCACGGTGTGCCCCTGACCGTCCGTCAAACGGCCGTCGTCGAGCACCTGGAGCAGCACGTTGAAGACGTCCGGGTGGGCCTTCTCGACCTCGTCGAACAGCACCACGCTGTACGGACGCCGACGCACCGGCTCGGTCAGTTGACCGCCCTCTTCGTAGCCCACATAGCCTGGGGGCGCGCCGACCAACCTTGCCACCGTGTGACGCTCGCCGTACTCGCTCATGTCGAGCCGCACGATGCTGCGCTCGTCGTCGAAGAGCAGCTCGGCCAGGGCCTTGGCCAGCTCGGTCTTACCGACACCGGTGGGCCCCAAGAACATGAACGAGCCGATGGGCCGACGATCGTCGCCGAGGCCGGCGCGGCTGCGGCGAATCGCGTTCGACACGGCGGTGACGGCCTCGTCCTGACCGACCACGCGACGGTGCAGATCTTCCTCCAAGCGGAGCAGCTTCTTCATCTCGCTCTCCAACATCTTGGAGACCGGAATGCCTGTCCACTTCGAGACGACCGCCGCGATGTCCTCGTCGGTGACCTCCTCCTTCAGGTAGCTCTGCTTCTCCTGCACCTGCCCGAGGGCCCCGCGCAGCTTGGCGAGCTTTTGCTCCAGCTCGGGGATGGTGCCGTAGTGAATCTCGGCCGCCTTGCCCAGGTCGCCGCGCCGCGTGGCCAGCTCCTCGTCGCGCCGAAGCTCCTCGATTTTGGGCTGAATTTCGCGGATTTGCGCCAGAATTTCCTTCTCGCGCAGCCACTGCGCCCGCATGCCGTCACGCGTGGTGGTAAGCTCGGAGATCTCCTTTTTCACCTCCACGATGCGCGTCTTGCTAGCCTTGTCGCTCTCCCGCTTCAGGGCCTGTTCTTCCATTTGCAACTTGAGCAAAGTGCGCTCGATCTCGTCGATGGGGATGGGGAGACTGTCGATCTCCATACGGATCTTCGAGGCTGCTTCGTCGACCAGATCGATGGCTTTGTCGGGCAAGAAGCGCTCGGTGATGTAGCGGTTCGAGAGCTGCGCCGCGGCGATCAACGCGGCGTCCTGGATGCGGATACCGTGGTGAATTTCGTAGCGCTCCTTGATGCCACGCAGGATGGCGATGGTGTCCTCCACGGAGGGCTGGGCGACCAACACCTGCTGGAAGCGCCGCTCCAAGGCCGCGTCCTTCTCGATGCGCTTTCTGTACTCGTCGAGGGTCGTCGCGCCGATGCAGCGCAGCTCGCCGCGGGCGAGGGCGGGCTTGAGCATGTTGGCGGCGTCCATCGCGCCTTCGCTGGCGCCGGCGCCCACCAGGGTGTGCAGCTCATCGATGAACAGGATGATCTTACCTCCCGCGCCCTCGATCTCCTTGAGCACGGCCTTCAGGCGGTCTTCGAACTCGCCGCGGAACTTGGAACCGGCCACCATAGCCGCCAGATCGAGCGCCGCCAGGCGCTCGTCGCGCAGCGGCTCGGGCACGTCGCCGCGCACGATGCGTTGAGCGATGCCCTCG
>CAYLJT010000798.1:0-3884 GCA_964383995.1 uncultured Polyangiaceae bacterium | reverse complement strand
ACGGGTCGAGCGCGACGATCGCTACGCCGCTTACCAGCGTGCGTGCTCGCCCCGGCTCGCGCTGACCTTGCACGGAGCGCGCGCCGCCCTGGGATTTGTTTGATCGACAGCCCGGAGGATCCGGGCTAAGTGAGCTTCGTGCGTGGTCCGCCCAAAACAACTATTTTCGAAGAAGCCGGACAGCGCATCACCGTGCACGACTACGGTCCGCACGTCGACCTCTTGATAGGTCAGGTGCCGATCATGACCAGCAAGACGATCGGCACCGAGCAGGAGCTCGGCGAGGTGTCCAAACGCCTGGCGACGGGACCGGCCCCCAAAATACTGATTGGCGGTTTGGGGTTTGGCATCACCCTCTCGTCCGTGCTCAAGGCCCAGGGGCCCAAGGCAGAGGTGCTGGTGGTGGAAAAGCTACGCACGGTGATCGACCTCGTGCGGGGGCCGCTCAGCCACCTCTCTCCAGGTGTCCTGGAAGACCCGCGCGTCACGCTGATCAACGACGATGTGCGCCACGTGATGGCGCGCGAGCACGACGTGGACGTCATTCTGCTCGACGTGGACAATGGCCCTGACTGGGCCTCTTTCAAGAGCAATCAACAGCTGTACGGAAAGGCGGGCCTGGCGTCGGCTCACAACGCCCTTGCCCCGGGTGGTGCTTTGGCGGTTTGGAGCCACTACCCCGCGGATGGCTTCCTCAAGGTGCTGCAAAGGGCACGTTTTCAGCCCTCGGTGATCCCTCTGCACGAGCACGGGAAGGTGCGCGCGTTCGCCTACGTTGGCAAAAAAGCCAGTGCTCAGCGGGGCTCGATGCGCACGTGATCGACGGTCACCGTGCCCGCCGTGTTGTAAAGAACGCGCGTCTCGATCTCACCACCTGTGTAGTCGAAGTCGAGCACGATGTCTTGGTACGACGTCGAGAGCTCTGTACAAGAGACATCCTTGTAGACGCCCGAAGACGCTTCGTCGAGGCTGACCGTCGCCTCGGTCGCCTGTGGGTCGCACTCGGCCTTGATACGAAAGATGGCGCGGTAAGACCCCGGAGCAGGCTGCACGTAGGGGCCGTAGATGATGTAGTCGTACCAGCAAAGGTCAGGGTTGCACAGCCAACCGTCACTGACCTCCTCACCGGCGTCGTGCTCCAAATCAGGGCCCTCCGCCTCGAACGTGTAGCCCTGCGAGAGGTCGATTTGACCATCCACACAGGCATTGAAGGCGTGGGCCTTTACAGAGCAGTTGGCGTCTTCGACCGTCAAGGTGCCAATCGACGCATAGAGATAGGCCGGGTCGTCCGTGGGGGTACCGGACGCCTCGACGACCGCTTCCCCGGGGCCTGTGCACACGAAGCTCGCGGAGCCCAGGCACTTTACGAGAGCCGCCGCCTCCGCGTCGCAGAAGGTTCGCTCGCTGCTCAGTGCTTCACAATCCGCCACGCAAGCGTCGGTGTCGAGCCCCTCGCAGTTGTCCCCGCGCTGGAAGTTTCGGCACATGGAGCCACAGGACACACCGCCCGAGCCCTTCGAGGAGCCGTTCGACGACGAGCGCTCACTGCACCCGGTCGCGAGAATTGCCCCAATCACAAGCCCCAACGCAGCACGACGCAGCTCTAAAGCCATCGCAGCAACCTACCGAATACGCCGCACTCTACGCCGCCGCGGGCCAAATTCCATGAGCCCTTGAGGCCAACCGAAGCAGCTCACGAGACGCGCGGAATCGTGATTTTCACGGTGGTCCCCTCGCCCTTGTGGGTCTCCACCTCCACCCGCCCGCCGTGCTGCTCGACGATCTTGCGCACGATGGCCAGGCCGAGGCCCGTGCCGGCCGCCTTGGTCGTGAAAAAAGGGTCGAAGATCTCGGTCAAGATCGAAGGGTCGATGCCCGGCCCGGTATCCCCCACCGTGGCCCACACTTCGTGGGGCTCGCAACCCACCGCCAGATGCAGCGTGCCCTCTTCGGGCATCGCGTCGACCGCGTTCATTACCAAGTTCAGCACCACCTGCTTCAGCTTCTCCACGTCGCCGAGGGCCACGCAGCCCTCGTTCAAGCGGCGTTCCACGCGGATATGCCGCGCTGAAAGGGGCTCGGCTTCGAGGTCGAGCACACCCTCGACCACGCGCGCCAAATCCACGGGCTCGCGTGCTGGCGCCCTTGGCCGCGCCAGCTCCAAAAACTCGGTGAGCAGCCGTTCGAGCCTGCGGATCTCGGTCTCCACGATGGTCACGCGGCGCTTCATCGGATCGCGGATGTTTTGATCGACGAGCTTGTCGATGCCGCGCGAGAGCAGGTGCAGCTCGAGCACCGCGGCGTTCAGCGGATTGCGTATTTCGTGGGCCAAACCGAGGGCCAACGGCGCCATCGCGTTGAGCGCCTCGGCGTCCGCCACGCGACGTTCGAGGGTGCGCCGCTCGGTCACATCGATGCCGATGCCGTACACGAGATCGGACGCGTCGCGCCCCCCGCGCACCCCCGAAAGATGAAAGCGCACGCGCCGAATCGCGCCCATCGCGTCGCAAATGCCCACGTCGACCTCGTGCGCGGGCTCGCCAGCCAGGGCCGCCTGCAAGGCCAGCGCGAACTTGCGATGATCGCCCTCGTCGACGAACCGTTCGATGAACGGCTCACCGATGGCGGCGTCGGTGTCCACGCCCGTCAACGCGCCGAGGCGCGCGTTGAAGAGCGACACGCGTCCGTCGGCGCCGAGGCCCACGATCAAGACGTCGGCGGCTTCGACAAGCGCGCGATAACGGCGCTCGTACTCGGCACGCTCACGCTTGAGCGACACCTTCGCCAGGGCCTGTTCCACCGTGGAAATCAGCTCTTCGGGGCGAAAACTTTTGAGCACAAACGCAAACGCCCCGGCCCTTAGCGCGGAGAGCGCTGTGTCGACCGTGGCAAAGCCGGTGACGAGCACGATCTCTCCGTCGGGCGACAGCTTTTGCAGCGGGCGAATGAGATCCACCCCACTGGCATCGGGGAGCTTCACGTCGACCACGGCGACGTCGAACGACTCCCGCGCAAGCTCCATCCCACGCTGCGCGTCCGGCGCCACGACCACTTCGACCTCGAGATCCTTCGCCCCCTCCAGGACATCGCGCAGGTTTTCGCCCAAGTGAATGTTGTCGTCGATGATGAGAACGCGGGACGGCACCGCGCCATCCTAATCGAATCGCGCTCACCCCGCCGGGGCGCGCGTTTGTGCTAGAAGCGGCCCCCCATGCGATTCGTCGACGAATGCCAGATCAAGGTTGTCGCGGGCGACGGCGGCAACGGCGTCGTCGCCTTTCGACGCGAAAAATACGTGCCTTTCGGCGGCCCCTCGGGGGGCGACGGGGGCCGCGGCGGCGATGTGATTTTCGTTGGCGACGAGGGGAAGTCCACCCTGACCGACCTCGTGTACCAGCGGGTCCTGCGCGCCGATCGAGGGGAAAACGGCCAAGGCAAGGACTGCCACGGCCGGGGCGCAGAGTCGTTGCGCGTGCGCGTCCCCGTGGGCACCGTGGTCTTCGACGCGGAGACCGACGCCACGCTCGGCGAGGTGATGGCCCACGGCGAAGAGCTCGTGGTGGCCAAGGGGGGCAAGGGTGGGCGCGGCAACATCCACTTCGCGACGGCCTTCGACAGGGCCCCGCGGCGCGCCGAGAAGGGCGACCCTGGCGAGAGCAAAGAGCTTCGGTTGGAGCTCAAAGTATTGGCTGACGTGGGCCTCTTGGGCTTCCCAAACGCGGGCAAGAGCACGTTCGTCGCCGCGGTGAGCGCCGCGCGACCGAAGATCGCCGACTACCCCTTCACGACGCTCACGCCGCACCTCGGCGTCGTCGAGGTGTTCGGCGGCCCTCGAAAAGGCGGTTCGACGTTTGTGATCGCCGACATCCCCGGGCTCATCCAAG
>CAYLJT010000797.1:0-3892 GCA_964383995.1 uncultured Polyangiaceae bacterium | reverse complement strand
GAAGTACCCCGTCGCAAAATGCTTGTGCGAGGCGTGTTTGCGCGTGAGATCGGTGGCCGGGTAGATGAGCAGTTGAAACACCGGTTTTTCTCGGCTCGTGCGCGTCTCGCGCGCGATCACCGCGGCGAGGTTGCCCCCCGCGCTGTCGCCCATCACCGCCATGCGCGCGGGGTCGGCGCCCCACGATTCGGCCCGCGAGGCCGCGAAACGAAAGGCCGCGAGGCCGTCATCGACGGCGGTTGGAAAGCGATGCTCGGGCGCGAGGCGGTAGTCGACCGACAACACGATCGCAGGCACCGCGAGGGCGAGCGCGCGCAGCTCGCCGTCGTGGGAATCGAGCGAGCCCATCACGAAGCCGCCCCCGTGATAGAACACGATGAGCGGCAATGGACCCTTGATTCCAAGGGGTTTGTAGCGCCTGGCGTCGATCGTCGCGCCGCCGACCGGCACGCTGATCTCGTCGATCGCGAGGGCCCCCTCGGGATCCGCGCGCAGCACACGGCAACTGCGATCCATGGCGCGACGCGCGCGCTCGGGGCCGAGGGCCGACCACCCGGTGTGGCCGAGGGTGGCGCCCAGGCGAATGATCACTTGGGTCTGCAAATCGAGCTCGAAACCCTCGGGCGACGTCTTGGGCGGTCCCGCGAGGTAGCGCAGCGAGCCGGGCCCGAGGCCCAGAATGCGGAGGGCCACGAAGCGCTCGACGGCTGCGAAGATGCTCATGCGCGAGGGTTTTAGCAAAATGTGCTCGAACGGTGGTATGGGGTTCCTCTTCCCGCTAGAGGTCGATCGTTGCCGTTCACTGAGCGTGCCCCGCGCTTCCGTCTGCCGCGCCTTGCTGTCGCGTTGACGCTGCTTTTTGCGCTCTGCTCGAGCGCCACGGGCCCCCGATTGGCCTTCGCCGAGGAGCCCGGTGAGGCCGAAATCGCCGCCGCGCGTCAGCTCTTCAAAGAAGGCAAGGACCTCGAAGCGGAGGATCAATGGGCCGAGGCGCTCGCCCGCTTCAAGAAGGTCGCGGCGGTCAAAATGACGCCGCAAGTGCGCTTTCACATCGCGCTCTGCGAGGAGAACCTCGGTCGCTTGGTGGCGGCCATCAACGGCTTCGAGCTCGCGGCGGACGAGGCGCGCAGGGCCGGCCCCTCGGCGAGCGATGTCGCCGAAAACGCGCCCGAGCGCGCCGCCGCCCTGCGAAAGCGCGTGGCCAAGCTGGCGGTCCACGTGACCGGCACCGTCATCACGTCGAGGGTGATGCTCGACGGCCAAACCTTGGCCGAGAGCCTGTGGGGGACGGACATCCCGGTGGACCCCGGCGAGCACAAGATCCAGCTCGACACCGATGGCGAAATCTCCTTCGAAAAGCGGGTCAAGCTCGTCGAAGGACAGCGCGAGCAGGTGGCCATCGAGGTGCGTGACGTCGAGAAGCCCGACGAGCCCCCGCCGCCTCCTCCGCCGCCCCCGCCGACGACCGACGAGCTCGGCCAAACGCCCGCGTACATCGCTGCGGGCGTGGGCGTGGCAGCGCTCGTGGGCGCGGGCGTCTTTCTAGGAATGCGCGAGTCCACACTGACCAGCATCCGCGAGAACTGCCCCACCGACACCACCTGCAATCCGAAGAAACGCGACGAAATCGAGGGTCTGCAGGCCGACGGTGAGAGCTACACGACGCTCGCGAACGTGTTCATCGGCGTGGGCGCGGTGGGCCTCGTCACGGGCGGCGTATTGTGGTTCGTGCTGGCTCCCGAGGAGCCGTCTTCGCCCAGCGTGAGCGTGGCTCCGAACGGCGTCGTCGTGCGCGGAACGTTCTGACGACACACAAAAGCGCCTCAAAAAGCGCGCAAAACCCTGCCCCTTGGGTCGACGTAGGGGTCCATCGCGTATAGGCTGAGCGCGCGCAACACGCGCCCTTCGCGAGCCGAGGACAAGCATGGACGACGATTCGAAGAGCCCGCCCGTTCGACCCATTTGGAGCCGCCGCAAGGTGCTGCGGACCCTGGGCAGCGCGGCCGCCGTTGCGCCCTTGGCTCAACTCTTAGGTTGCGGCTCCGACGACACGGTCGACAACACTACCTCCGGCGCAGGAGGCGCAGGCTCCACGTCGAGCACGACGGACGCCACCGCGACCTCCACCAGCACGTCGGACAGCGCCACGAGCACGACAACGGCAAGCACAGCCACGAGCTCGTCCACGGGTGGTGAGGTGGAATGGGCCACAGGCGGCACCGACTCGATGTCGGGCAACTACCCTGATCCATTCGCGGGAGGCATTGGCCCTACCTGCGACATCTTTTGCGCCTCCACACTGGGGCCCTGCTACGCCCAGACCATCGACCGCAAAGACATCAGCGAAGGGGAAGACGGTCTACCCGTGCGCCTGGCTTTCCTGGTCGTCGACGAGAACTGCAACCCTGTCCCCGGCGCCACGGTGGACATCTGGCATACGACGCCGCGAGGCACGTATTCGGGAGACGACGCCGCGCCCAACTGCACGCTCGGGGACCAGGCCGCCAAAGCCGCGCGCTACTTCCGCGGTGTGCAGACTGCCGACGAAAATGGCAGGGTCGACTTCGACACCTGCTTTCCAGGTTGGTACTCGGGGCGGACGATCCACATCCACTTCACCGTACGCGTGAATGACACCGTCTACGTCACGTCGCAGCTCTTCTTCGACGACGCTCTGTGCGACGAGATTATCAACACGCAGCCCATCTACAGCGACCGCGGTGTCCGAGACACGACCAACCAAAACGACGGCGTGCTGGGCGGGGCGGATCCTACGCCGTACACGTTCCAAGCTGAGAAGCAGCCCGATGGCGCCATGTTGGCCTGGAAGGCGCTGGTGCTCAGATCGTCGGTGGCCGATCCGTTGTGCGGGATTTAGCAGCGGCGCGCGCTCCGTGGTGTTGAGGGACCGAAGGCTGCTCCAGAGGCTGGGCCTGTGACGAAGCGCCGGCGCGAGCCGTGGTGACGACGGGCTTGGCGAGCCCTCGACGGGTCCCTGAACCTGGTTGGGGGCTGGCGGGAGGTTGGGGTGGAGTGCAACGGCGGGGTCGCCGGCAGGCGGCGCGAAAAACGTCTCGGACATTGACGATCATGGCTCGCCAAAAGGGCGGCTCTTAGGGGTTGACGAGCGCCACGGAGTCTCGATAGCCTCGTAAGAATGCAGGTGGCACCTGGAGGGAAGCGGCACTTTGCGACTACGGCGGTGGCGGTGGCCCGGTTGACGGCCTCGCCGGCGGGCCGCCGCTGCCGTGCGGGGCGGCAAGACCTGAGGAATGCGCTGCGACGCCCTCGTTCGCTGTGCAGGAGGGTAGTGGGCGGCGATTGGCGCGACCGGGCGCCGTGGACGGTGGTTGCGCGAATGGCTGGCGCGACGCTGGCGATTTAGGTGAGAGGGGCAGAAAGAAGCGGGGGGCTTGGATCGACGCCGGTTACGCGAATCGGCGGATCCCCGTTTGCGAAGTGCGTAGGGCGAGTGGACGTCGGTGGCCGCGATTCGCGCGGGTTAGGCGTGGCTATTTGTTGATGGGTTTCCGCCCTGTTGCGGGGCTCGGTTCTGCGCTCACATCGGAGTGCAGGTAATCCTCCATGGTCGCATGACGAAAGACCACCAAGTCGCGGAGCGTCGCAACAGTGCAGGAAAGACTGCGCGCGCACTTTCGCCGACTCACCAGCGACATCCTTGCAGACTTGGACGATTCACTGCACGCCGGGACATCGGAGGCCGTCTCCGATTCTCGCGAGACCTTCGTAAACGAGGTCATCTCTCGCGTCTTCCCGCGAACGTACCGCGTTGGAAAGGGAGCGATCTACGATTGTCGGCGCCTCCACCCGCGCGATTTCCCACGGTGGACGCTCAAAGTCCATAGACTGCGTAGTATGCGCGCCGGAGCAT
>CAYLJT010000796.1:0-3894 GCA_964383995.1 uncultured Polyangiaceae bacterium | reverse complement strand
CGCCGACGTCGTCACCTCGACCACCCACAAGACCCTGCGCGGCCCGCGCGGCGGCGTGATTTTCACCAAGGCGAGCCACGCCGCGGCCATCGATCGCGCGGTGTTTCCCGGCCTGCAAGGGGGTCCGCACAACAACACGACGGCGGCCGTCGCCGTCGCGGCCCACGAGGCCAGTCTGCCCTCGTTCCGCGCGTACGCCGAGTCCGTGGTGGCCAATGCCAAGGCGCTCGGAGAGGCCTTGATGGCGCGCGGCATGAACCTCATTACGGGCGGCACCGACAATCACCTCTTGCTCGTCGACATGACGCCCAAGGGCCTCGGCGGGAAGCCCTACGCGCAGGCCTTGGAGCGCGCGGGCATCGTGGCAAACTACAACTCGATCCCGTTCGATCCGCGCAAGCCGTTTGATCCCTCGGGCATCCGGCTCGGCACGCCCGCCGTCACCTCACGCGGCATGGGCACGGCCGAAATGCAGACGATCGCGAAGTGGATGGACGAGGTCACCTCGGCCATGAACGACGAGGCCGCGCTCGCACGCATCGCCGGAGAAGTGCGCGAGCTGTGCGCGGGCTTTCCCGCGCCGGGAATTCGGCTGTAGACTCGATCTTTCGTCCCCGCCCTCCGGAGCGCTCCATGAAACTCACCGCCCCCGTCACCCTCTCTCTCGTGGCATTTTCTGCGGCGTTGGCGGCCGCTTCGTGCGGGAGCTCGGGGGATGAAGCGTCGGGGGCGTCGGGGGCGACGAGCGGAGGCGGCAGCGGCGCTACCACCAGCACCGACGCCAGCTCGTCCACCTCCTCGACCGGCACCGGCACGCCCGGGTCGTGCGAGGACAAAATGCCCACGGGCTTTCCGTACATCGCAAAGTGCTGCGAATACACGACGAGCGTGCCCGCCGAGCTCGTCTCGTCGGGCTTCGACGAGAGCACCTTGGGCGCCAATCCCACGCCCACGCACGTGCATGTCAGTTACGCGGGCCCCACTTCGACCACGTTTGCGGTCAATTGGAAGACCGACGACGACACCTTGGCGAGCCTCGCGCTCTATGGCACCGACGAAGCCGCGGTGGCCGCGGCCGACGGGCCCGGCGGCGAGGTTCAGCGCACCTACGGACATCACATGATGTACGCGTCGCTGCTCAATCCCTCGGACACGACGCGCGTCCACGAAGCGCACATTTGCGGCCTCGATCCCGACAAGACCTATTATTACAAGGTCGGTGCTCCGGGCGCCTGGAGCGATGTTTACGCGGTGGGCACGGGCCCCGAGCTGGGCTCGAAGAGCGTCTTTCGCTTCGGCGTCACGGGCGACTCGCGCAACGATCCGACGATTTTCGCCCAGGCCCAAGAGGCCTTGTTTCAAAAGGGCATCGACTTTCAGCTCTTCAGCGGCGACGCGGTGGCGACGGGCGTCTCGCAGAACGACTGGGACGACTTGTTCGAGTCGTCGAGCGGTTCGTTCAAGAGCGAGACCATGTTGGCCCAAGTGCCGTTCATGTTGGCCAATGGCAACCACGATGCCTTGAGCGTCAACTACGTGGCTCAGTTCGCTTTGCCCCAAGACGTGCAGGGCGACGAGCTGGCCGAGGGCGAAGAGTGGTACTCGTTCGACTACGGCAATGCCCACTTCGTGTTCCTGAACGACACCCCCAAATCACGCATCGACGGCGCGCAGCTCGACTGGCTCGATCAAGACCTCGCGGCGGTCGATCGCAGCAAAACTCCTTGGATCTTCGTCGATCATCACCAAGGGTCCTATTCGTGCTCCACGAACCACGGGTCCAACAAGGACATTCGCGCGGTGTGGCAGCCCATCTACGACAAGTACAAGGTCGACATCGTGTTCAACGGTCACGACCACGACTACGAGCGCTCGAAGCCGATTCGCGGTTTTCAACCGAACAGCGACGACGGGGCCTTGGCCGAGGCCGGCCCGAACGACATCCCCGTCAACGAGAGCGGCACGCTCTACATCGTCGCCGCGGGCGTGGGCGCGCCGCTTTACGGCGTCGACACTTGCTACCACACGCATGTCATCGAGTCGGTGCGCAACTACGCGCTCGTCGAGATCGAAGACAGGACGCTGCGCTACACGGCCTATCGCATCGACGGCACGACGCTCGACGAGTTTGAGTACACGAAATAGCGCCGAGCGCGCTTGAGGCTTGTTTTAGCGGCCTTCCAGGAAGGGCGCGAGGGCGCTCGCCACGGCCTCTTCGACCTCGGCGGTGGTGCCGTCGCCGTTGACGTGAACCATGCGGTCCCCGGGGACCAGCTCGTCGGCCGTGCGGTAGCGCGCGGCGAGCCGTGTTTGCAGGTCGAAATCGTCGAAGATCTCGCGCGGGCCGCCGCGCGCGCGGCGGCGTTGGGCGGCCACCTCGCTCGCCACGTCGATGATCAACGTCACGTCGGGTCGCCGTGCGAAGCGGTTGAGCTCGCGGATCCAAGGCACCCCGCCCCGCTCGGTGATTTGGCCGCCCCGCGCCGACAGCGGCGGACCGTCGTTCGCGATCGATTGGTAGACGATGCTCGACAGGTCGTAGCGGTCCGAGAGCACAACCCAGCCGTCGCGCAGCAAGGGCGCAATTTCGGCCTCCAAATGGTCGAGACGATCGGCCGCGAAGAGCAAGGCCATCGTCTCCGCGTGACGAGCCGACGCGAACGACAGCCGCTCGGTGAGCACCAAGCGGATGAGCGAGCCAATCGGCCCCGTGCTCGGCTCGCGGGTCACGTGGACCGCGCGTTTCTGGGCGCGGAGCCGCGACGCAAAGCGTTCGATTTGGGTGGTGGTGCCTGCGCCGTCGATGCCTTCGAAGACGATGAACAGCCCGTCCTGGCCGATGTCCATGGGCCTAGTCCTTTCCCGCTGCGGTGGGAGCCGGATCTTCTCCCAAAACCACGTTGTCGATAAGTCGGGCGGGGCCGATTCGTGCGGCGATGGCGATGACCGAGCGCTCGGCCACGACGTCGTCTCCCGTGAACAGCGCGAGGGAGTCGGCGTCGGCGATGTCCACGTAATCGATGGAGCGCGCGACCGCCTCGATGGGCGCGCGGGTGAGGGCGACCAGCGTCGCCGCGCGCCGCTCGCCCCGCGCAAACGCCGCGTGGGCGGCGGACAGCCCGCGCGCCAGGCTCAGGGCGTTTTTTCGGTCGTCGGCGGACAGGTAGGCGTTGCGCGACGACATGGCCAGGCCGTCGGGCTCACGAATCGTTGGAGCTCCAACGATTTCGATCGGCAGGAACAGGTCCCGCACGAAGCGCCGGATGACCTGCAGTTGTTGGTAGTCTTTGCGGCCGAAAATGGCGGTGGAGGGCCCGGCGAGCACGAGCAGCTTGGTCACGACGGTGGCCACGCCCTCGAAGTGACCCGGGCGGTGGGGGCCGCAAAAGGGCTCGGCGGTCTTGCCGACGCGCACGCGGGTCTCGTCCCCCGGGGGGTAAATCGCCTCGACGGGCGGGGCGAACACCGCGTGGGCGCCGTGGTCGCGGCAGAGGCCCGCGTCTTTGTCCAGGTCCCGCGGGTAGCGCGCGAAGTCTTCGTTGGGGCCGAACTGCGTCGGGTTGACGAAGATGCTCACGATCACGAAATCGGCGCGCTGCGCAGCTTCGCGCACGAGGGCCATGTGCCCCGCGTGCAGGGCGCCCATGGTCGGCACGATGGCGACCCGCAGGCCCTTCGCGCGGGCCTCGTTCGCGCCCAAGCGCAGCTCGTCGGGGTGGCTCCAAACCAGCATGGGCGACTAGTACCTCGATTTCGTCGACGCGGGCGGGACGCTTGCGCTCAGCGGCCCCATTTACCGGCTACTATGCGCGCCGCGTGAGAGCCGAAACGACCCCCCTGCCCGACACGACCCTCATCCCCCGTCCCCCGGTTTCGGTGCCGGGCAGCGCGCCG
>CAYLJT010000795.1:0-3896 GCA_964383995.1 uncultured Polyangiaceae bacterium | reverse complement strand
GCCGCGGTAAACACGTCGAGGTAAGTGCCCTTGCGGGCGACCACCGCGGGCGCGAGTAGCGTGACCGGGGTCTTCTTCGCCCCGCGCAGAGCGGCGCGCTCCGCCACCTGCGCGAAGATCTCTTGGGGCGCCAGGGCCTCCACCAACGCGTCGCACTTGGGGCAGTGGGTCTCCCCCACCTTCGCGTAAAGGAGCCGCAAATAGTGGGCGATTTCGGTCACCGTTGCGACCGTGGATTGGGCCCCCGAGCGCGTCGTGCGTTGCTCCAGCGCGATGGCAGGCGGCACGCCCGTGACGCTGTCCACGTCGGGGCGTGGCAAGGTCGGTAGGAACTGCCGTGCGTAGGGCGTCAACGTCTCCAGGAAGCGGCGCTGCCCCTCGGCGAACACGACGTCGAACGCGAGCGTGCTCTTGCCCGAGCCGCTCGGCCCTGTCACCACCACGATCTTGCCATGGGGGATGCGCGTCGACACCTCGGCCAGGTTGTGCTCGCGCGCGTGCACCACGTCGATGGCCGCGGGAGCGTCGGGCAAACGAGGCGCGGAAGCGGCCGTCTTCGCGGGCTTGGCCATCGCGGCGCGCAGGGCCCTGCCGGTCCGTGTCTCGGACATGGCGATCTGCGCGGGGGTCCCTTCACCGACGACATAGCCGCCCTCGCTTCCCGCCCCCGGGCCCATGTCGATCACCCAATCGGCGGCCGCGATCACCTCCCGATCGTGCTCCACCACGATCACGCTGGCCCCCGCGCGCACCAGGTTTTCGAGGGCCTCGTTCAGGTGCAAAATCTCCTCGGGGTGCAGACCCGCGCTCGGCTCGTCCAGCAAAAACAACGTGCCGCGCGTGGCCTCGGCCAAAGCCCGCGCGAGCTTCAAGCGTTGGGCCTCACCACCGCTCAGGGTGGACAAGGGTTGACCCAGGGTCAGATAGCCCAGGCCCAGCTTGCTCAGGGGCCCCAACGTGCGAACCACCTGCGCCTCGCGGTCGAACACCCGCAACGCTTCGTCGACGCTTAGGCTCAGCACATCGGCGACCGATCTGCCCTCCACCCGGACGGCCAGCACCTCGTCTTTGAAACGCTTGCCTTGACAAACCGGACAGGAGAGCGACACGTCCGCCAAGAACTGCATCTCGATGGTCTCGGCGCCCTCGCCAGCACAGGTTTCGCAGCGACCTCCGGCCACGTTGAA
Organism: uncultured Polyangiaceae bacterium; assembly: GCA_964383995.1. Taxonomy (GTDB): domain Bacteria; phylum Myxococcota_A; class Polyangia; order Polyangiales; family Polyangiaceae; genus CAYLJT01. The sequence continues at coordinate 2,709 of CAYLJT010000795.1, read as the reverse complement.
CGAAAAATGCGCCGGCGCGAGGCCCCGTTCTTTGGCGTCGTCACTGGCCGCAAACAGCGCGCGAATGCGGTTCCAGGCGCCGCTGTAGGTGGCCGGATTGCCGCGGGAGGTGCGGCCCAAGGGCGCCTGATCGACCAGGCTGACCGCGGAGAGCCGCGCCGCCCCTTCGATGCGCGTATGGGTGCCTGGCGTCTCGATGTCTTTGTAGCCCCGGGCGCGGGCCAGGGCGCGGTAAAGGACCTCTTCGATCAAGGTGCTCTTGCCCGAGCCGCTCGGCCCGGTCACGGCGACCATCGCGCCGAGCGGCAAGGTCACCGTCACGTCGCGCAGGTTGTTGGCCTTGGCACCCACGATGCGCAGGTAAGACGCCGGTTGCCGCACGTCTTCCTTCGGCACGACCAGGCGCGAGAGGCCCCGACCGGTGGGTAGATCGGCGCGCTTCGTGAGGCCCGGCGGGGCCCCGTCGTAGGCGATTTTTCCGCCTTCTTTTCCCGCTCCGGGGCCCAAATCGAGCACCCGATCCGCGGCGCGGATCACCTCCGGTTCGTGCTCCACCACCAGCACCGCATTGCCCCGCGAGGACAGCTCGCGCATGGCCAGGGTCAGGGGCGGAAGGTCGGTCGGATGCAGGCCCACCGTGGGCTCGTCGAGCACGAACAAGGCCCCTGTCAACGAGGTACCGAGCGCGGCCGTCAGCGACACGCGCTGGGCCTCGCCACCGGAGAGCGTGCGCGCTTGCCGGTCCAAGGTCAGGTAGCCGAGGCCTACCCGTTCCAGATAACGAAGGCGGGTGGAGAGCTCGTCGCGCGCCATCTTGCCTTGCGCAGTGGACGTCTTCAGGGCGTCGAGGCGCGCCCGTGCCTCCCGCAGCTCGAGCGCGTGCCAACCGGCAAGATCGAGGCCCCCGACGCGGTAAAGCAGCGAATTCGGCGAGAGCCGCTTGCCTTCGCAGGTCGTACAAATGTCGTAGGCGCGGTACCGGGAGAGCAACACGCGCACGTGCATTTTGTAGGTGCGCGTCTCCAGCCAGGCGAACCACGCGCGCACGCCCGGGTACTTCCCTCCCGTCCAGGTGCCCTCCCCGTCGAGCACCAGACGCCGTTGCTCTTCGCTTAGCTCCGCCCACGGCACGTCGAGCGGAATGCCCATCTTCTTCGCGAACTTGGTGAGCACGCCGCGCTCCCATTCGGAGGAAGAGCCGCTCCAGGCGCGGATCGCGCCGCGCGCGAGGGACAGCGTGGGATCGGGGATGACCTTGTCCCAGTCAATGCCAATCGTGCGTCCGAAGCCGCGGCAAGCCGGGCAGGCACCCAGGGGAGATTGGTAAGAAAATAGCCCGGCCTTGGGCGGATCGAACGTGCGCGCGCAGGACGGGCAGGCCAGGCCCTGCTTGACCACCACGCGACGGTAGCCGAAGCGCGCCGCCGGATCCGGCGGCGGGGGCGGCGGTGCGGAAGCTACCCCCTTCTTCGAGGCCTTTTTTGCGGGCTTTTTGGCGGGCTTCTTGACCGCGCGCGGCTTGACCTTGGGGGCCGCGGCGGCGAGCTTGTCAAGCTCTTCGCGCGTCATGGGGGTCAGGGGCGCGAGCAGGATGGAAGCCTGTCCGGCGGCCCTCCCCCACGCGTCTTCGATGGCGCCTCCGATACGCCGTTTGTCGCGCGAAGTGGCCTTGACGCGGTCCACCACGACCTCCAGAGCGCCGCCGTCGGCGAGCGCCTCACTGGGGCGAATTTCGTCCAGATCCCGCGCTTCGCCGCCGACGAAGAGCCTCCGGTAGCCGGCCGCCAGCAGGTTGTCTCGGACTTCGAGGTAGTCGTCCGGGCCTGCCACCCGGATCGGGTAGGTCACCAGGGCGGTCTGACCTTCCGCTTCGTCCACCACGCGCGACGCCGCCGTCACGGGGTTGATGCGCTGCGCAGGCACCTGGCAATCGGGGCAGAAGGGCTCGGCCTCCCGCGTGAACAGGGCGCTCAGGTAAGGTTCCAGATCGGCCATGGTGGACAGGGTCGATCGCGAGCTCTTGACGGGGGCCCGGCGGTCCACCGCCACGCCGGCCGCCACCGGGTCGAGCTCGTCCATGGGCGGCCGTTCGAGGCGCTCCAAGAACTGCCGCGCGTAGGGGCTGAAGCTCTCGACGAAGCGGCGCTGTCCTTCGGAGTACAGGGTGTCGAGGGCGAGGGACGACTTGCCAGCCCCGGAGACGCCGGTGATGGCCAACAGCTCGCCGGGGGCGATGTCGAGGTCGATGGCCTGGAGGTTGTGGGTGCGAGCGCCGCGCAGGCGTAGAGGCCGCATAAAGGGCGCTACGGATGACCCATGCCGGGGCCGAGCGCAAGGGGTAGAACGCGGGTTGGCGCCGTGCCGGCGGGCCGAGCACCGAAGTTGAGCCGAGAGGAGCGGGGCTGGCGCCTCCCGAGGGCTCGGCGGAGCCCTTGCGGAGCCGGCCGCGCGCGCGGTTGAGAAGGCTGGCTAGGACCTCGCGGGGACCGGGGGCCGCTTGCGGAGGCCGAGCTCAGCCCTTGCGAGGCGGAGCGGCGGTGCTCCGGAGGCTCGCGTGGGCGATTGGCGAGCGGCGGGGTGGTGTTTTGGGGGCCCGGCTGAGGGTTTGGAAGCCGGGGCTTTCTTGGTCTGTTGCAAAGATCCGGTTGCGCCCTGGAAACGGCAAACGAACGCGACGAAGCTCGCTGGTTGACAAGGGCTCCCCCAGCG
>CAYLJT010000794.1:0-3908 GCA_964383995.1 uncultured Polyangiaceae bacterium | reverse complement strand
TCCACTTCTTTTTTGCAGGACTGCCCGTCGTAGGCGACTGGCGTCGTGCACGTGCGCCCTTACCCGACGGGTTACCGCGCTCACGCTTCTCGCGCGCCTCCAACGCCGACCAGAGCCGAGGATGGACGTCATACCGGAGCATGGGGCCTTCGACCTGCTCAATCAGGTGACCTTCTCGGAGGTACACGATGTCGTCGTCGTCGCGAAGCTCGCCATCTCGATGGACTTCCGAGAGCCGTTGCCAATCGCCCGCGAGGAAACCTCGAGCTTGATCGATACGCATGTCCGCGACGGCGTCGCACACCATCGACGTGGTGATCTGCTCGCCGTTCAGCGGCGCCGCGGCAGTTCGCGCCCGGGCAAGAATGCCAATGTAGTCGCGCAGCACGCCCCCCGAATGCGCCATAGCGGTCCGAATCGCTGCTGGCTCAACGAGTTTCGCGTCGAGACGCTTGTCGAGGACATCTCGAAAGAACGAGAGTGAGGCATCAAACGCGTTCGCGTCAACGTCGAATCGCTTCTTCCGGAATGTTCGCGGCAAGAGCACGCGCGGCAGCCCCAGGTGGATGTGCCTCGTCCACAGTCCCTCCGGGGGCCGATGGCACACGACGGAAAGCGGCACCGTGAAGATGATGCTCAAGGGGATCTCGTCGATACGAGACAATCCCTCCACGAAAATCCGATGTCCCAAAGGACGGTCCGCCTTGTCGAGGCCGTCGACGATCATTAGCAACGGCTTCTCTGCAATGCTGAATGCACGTGCCTCCAATTCGGCCATCGCCACGACCAAAGCAGTTCGGTGATTTTCGCCAAACCTGGCCAGCTCCCCTCGGCGTTCTTGGCTCCACAGCACCTCGCGACGTACTTTCACGATGCCGAGGTTCACGTCCATAGCGACAGTGGTTGTCTTCCCGGTCGTCGTTTCGACCTTGAGTGAGCTCTGAATGCTCCTCACCAGCTCTCTTGCCTTTGGTAGCTCCCCGACATTTCCACTGGCCTGACTGAGCCACGCCGCAACCGTCTCCATCACAAGGAGCATGATCTGCGTCGTGTCGACGATCGGCTCCGCCTGATCGGGCCGATCGACACGAGCCATGGGAAGCACCTCGAATGGCCCCGTTATCTCCCGCGATCGTTCAAACTCGTTGAGCTCTGTGCTTTTGCCGCAGCCGATGTGTCCGGAAACAAAGACCTTGGAGCCGCCGCGCAAATCCAACATGCCGCGCGCGCGCTCTCGCAGCGACAAGCCTGTCCGAGCGTGGCTCAAGTCAACGTAGAAAGATTCGTCGCTCAGCCCCTCACCCTCCGCCGGAAAGCTCAACGGACTTGCTACGAGCGTCCTTGCCGCGTCGGCAAGCGTCGTTGCGCGAATGGGAAGCGCGGGAGGCATACTTGATCAGCTTACCCGCGAGCGACCGGCATCGCAACAACCGAGTAGGAAATCAAACCCGGTCGCACGCGCGGGCGTCCTCTCCGACGGGACGTAGCAGCGCGGCTGCGAGCGGTCCGCGAGGCCTCGGGGGGCGGCGGAGAGGGGGCGTACGAAGGCGCGTAGGCGAAAGGAGCCCGATGCGCGACCATATGACCCCCCGCGGGCCATCACCCGACTGTTCGCGCGAACGCGGCGCTGCGTCTTCCCGCGCGCCATGCGCACGTCTTGGGAACCGTTCGCGGCAACTCCGTGCGTCTTCGTGCGAACTTTGGCGCACAGCGCGCACATTCGCCCTCGGTCCGCTCGAGTCGCCCTCGTTCGCGCGGTCTCCCACCCGTCCTCGCCGTCCCCCATCGCCCTGCGGCGCAGCACCGTCGACTTCCCGTACAGCGTCCCTCGGCCTCGGCGAGCGATCGGGCACGTCGACAAGCTCGCCGCGCCGCGGGCGGATATGCCCAGATTTTTTGAACACGTTCGCATAGAAACCGGAGGCGGATACACGTCGAAGCGGAGGCAAGTTGGAGCAGGCGAGTGCGAAGGGCAAGATGGGACTCCATGCAAGGCGTCGTTCGGCGCAAGGCGGTGGCGACGTCGGACGCCTGCAAGTCCATGACGGCGGCCTCGCGTGGGCGTCGCGATGGGAACGCCGCACTCGTGGCACCGACGCTGCAGCCCTGCGGGGCATCCAGCGAACTGAACTCAGCGAAGCTAGATCTGGGGACCGTAAGAATGCGGCGGGCTTCTTCGTGAAAACTCGACGTGAGATTCGCCTTCGGACGTGTTCAAAATTGCGGTGCTTTCGCGCGCCGGTCCATGGCCAAACCCCCGAAGGTTAGCTGGCCGCAAGCGGGCACCGCCTGTCAAGCGCTTTTCTTCTCTTTCCTGGCGATTCCTCGCGCCTCGCCACGAAAACGTCTCAGACACCACCCCACCCGCCGCTCACGGAACGGACCGCCCCCTACCCTCCCCGAGCTCGCCAGCCCCCACCCGCCGCTTCGAGACGCCCCCATCAAGCTATCGCAAGTCGCCCACAAAACCCGTATGGTGGCGCCCGATGCCCACGTCGCCCCGCGCCTCCTTGCTGCTTTTGGCCCTTCTTCCCGCTGGCTGTGGCCCCGCGGCCGCTCCCGCGCCGGTCGCGCCTGCTTCGCCTCCTGCGGCCACGGCGCCACCCGCTGTCGCCGCTGTCGCTCCGGCTTCGCCGCAGGCTTCGCCGCCGACGCCCGGCAAGACTTGCGACCCTTTGATTGCGCAGATGTCTTTTGGCCAGACGTTCGAGGAGGGTGCCAAGGAACTCGAGGGTCAGAGCGCTACGGTGCGGCTTCCGGAGGTCGCGGCGGCGGGCTGGGAGGTGGCTTCGGTGGTCGGTATCCGGTTGGGCGACGACACGTCGGCTCGCGCTTTGATCCTGCATCCGCCGCGGACCGAAGAGGATAGCGCTTTCGATGCTCGGCCTACGTCGCTTGGCGTGGCTACTTGCACTCGGGAAGGTGGTTATGCCCTGGTCGCTAAGCCCCTTGGACTGCACGACGGAACGTCGCTGCTGGTTTGGGCGGTCGAAGAGCTGACCTTGCCCAATGGTCAGAAGACTTCGGCTCTGACCCTTGCCCAGGGTGGCATGGGGCTGGAATTTCATGCCGCGGTGTTTGTTCTGGGTACGGGATCGCCTACGTTTCCCGTGTCCGATCCGCGTGGCGAGGGCACCGGCGCGCTGGCTATTTTTGGCAATGTGGCCGAGCAGTTCGTGGTGGGCGATGGCGAAGAGTATGCCCGCGCCGACCGCGTGGAGGGGACGGGATTCTACCCATTGGCTCAGGAGACGGTGTTCCTTTCGCTGCGCCACGAAATGGGCATGACGCGCGCCCAAACCCTGGGGGCCTTTGGCTCGGCGGGGCTGCGCTCGGGCCATACGACGGGGCCGAGCCCCCTGGCGGCGGTTGGCAAGGGCGAGCTGCCCCCGTTCTGCAAGGCACAGGAGGCGCTTGGCAAGGTTCGCTGCGCGCGGCTCGGGCTGCGCGAGTCCATCGGCACCCTGCGCTACGATTGGATCGCCGGGCTGTGGCCCAGCGCGGAGGCGGCCACCGCTTCCTTGACAGCACTGGGGGCCCGCCCGGGCGACTACGACTACCTCCTGGTCGATACATCGGACGAGGCGGTGGACGAAAAGGCCCCCGGCGGCAAGAAGGCACTGCCCTTCTTGCGCGCGAAGGCCCCTGGTAAGAAGTAGGCTGAAAATCCCGCTCCCTCTCGCACCGCGGGTGGAGTGCTGGCGAGCTCGTGCGGAGCACCTACCCTGGGCTACGGGCCTGCAGCGGACGGCATCAGGTGAGCACATCCGTGGCGGACTTCGCGCCGAAAACCTGGTCGATCCAGGCGTCGAGCGTCGCGGAGCTTTCACACGCCTCGATGCGCCCGCGCTCTTGCTCCGTGAGGGCGATGCCTGCGCGCGCAAGAAGGCGCAGCAGCGTGTCGCGCC
>CAYLJT010000793.1:0-3908 GCA_964383995.1 uncultured Polyangiaceae bacterium | reverse complement strand
ACCACGAACCAGGCGATGGAAAAGAACACCTGGTAGAGGATGGCGCCCGTCTCGGCGGGGCTCTCGGTGCTCGCCATCACGCCGCCGAGCGACGAAAGGACGAGCGTCGCGATGATCGCGACGACGCACAAAATGATCGGCGTGCGGGCGAGCCGCGTGGCTTGCTTGAGCTCGCGGATCCACAGCGGGTTGGGCGCCGCCTCCCAACGAAGCAGGCGAAATCGCGCGCGATCGACGAACCTCTTCGATGACGGACCGCTCGGCGTGGGGATGCCTGTTTGGGCGCTCATTGCACGTCACCCCGCGTAACTTCGAGGAAGATTCGTTCGAGCTCGCTGCGCTCTTGCTCGACGCCCACGATGCCCACACCGTTTTGCACGAGCGTCGCCACGATCTCGGCGATTTGCGCGTCGTCGCCGACATAGGCCACATGCAGGAGGCCCCCGACCACGTCGGCGGAGACCACGTTGGGTCGGCCGCGCAGCGCGAAGGCGGCCCCTTCGCTGGACCCGAGGACCTTTATTTTGACGAGCTGCGGCGCGAGGTTTTGCGGCGGCGCCACCTGCTCGGCGCCGCCCGTGGGCGACGCGGGCGCGCGGTACGCCGTGGGGCCGGGCGAATTCGTTTGAGCTGCAACGACTTGGCTGCGCAGGGCGGGCTCGCCGAGCGCGTCGGCCGAGCGCTGGGCCGCGAGCCGCGCGCCGATCTCTGCGATGGGCCCGGCGACGACCAGACGACCCCGCTCCAGGATGGCGACCGAGGTGCAAATATCGGCCAGCTCGGTGAGGATGTGCGACGACAGAAACACCGTCTTTCCAAGGCGCCTGAGCTCCACCAAGAGGTCGCGAATTTCGATGCGCGCGCGGGGATCGAGGTCGCTCGCCGGCTCGTCCAAAATGAGGACCTTGGGGTCGTGGAGCAGGATGCGCGCGAGCTGCAGGCGCTGCTTCATGCCCTTCGACATGGTGACCACGAGACGATCCGAAAGCCGCCCGAGGTCGGTGAGCTCCAAGACCGCGTCGACCACGCCGAGGGACGTGACACCGAACGCGTCGGCGAAAAACTCGAGGTACTCGCGGACCGTGATGCGGTCGTAAACCCCCGCGTGATCGGGCATATAGCCGATGGAGCGGCGGACCGCCTCGGGATCGACCGTCACATCGACGCCGTCGATCTCGACCCGCCCCGCCATCGGCTCGAGCAGGGTCGCCATCACGCGGATCGTGGTCGTCTTGCCCGCGCCGTTCGGGCCGATGAAGCCGAAAATCTCACCCGGTCCGACGTCGAAGCTGACATCGCGCAAGGCTTCGAGGCCGCCGAAGCGATGGTACAGGTGGCGCACGCGAATGGCCGGCCTCACCGCGCTCGGCTCGGCGTCACGACGCTCGGCTGCGACCTCTGCGACGTCGCTCACGGCGTGCCTCCGTAGCCCACGACGCGCACGAGCAACCGCGAGCTCTCGATGGGCAGACCGCTGTCGTCGCTCGCGCCGTCACCGTCATCGACCTGCGCGAGCAAGGTCGGCACATCGTCGACGAACCAGTCGGCGTTGTCGTCGCTCGTGTCGACGATCGCGCTCCATGCTTCGGCGAGCCCCGGCGCGTCGCGATCGAGCGTGCCGCCAAGGTAGTAGGTCGCGAGGCGTGTCACCGCGCCGCGCGAGCTGCGCACCTCGGACGAAAAATCTTGCTCCGAAGGGGTGTCGTCGAGGACCCGCCCTTCGCTCATTTTCACGCGCTGTCCAGGCTCGATTCGGCCGAAATACACGGGGTCTTGGCCGGGGCTCGACAGCACGACGCCACGCAGCCCGTGGCCCGTGTGGTTGACGACCAGCACGTCCGACGACTCTTGCAAGATCGCGATGCCTTCGCCCACCGACGCGATCCCCTCTTCGCTCACCACGAGGGTTTGCCAAGGCAGAGTCGCCATGCCTTCGAGGTGCAAGCCATCGCGTTGCACGGCCACCCGCGTCTCGGGCTCGTCGTGATCACCCGCCAGACCCACCGACAATACGGCCCGCGCGTCCGTGGCGGCCACCGCCAAATTCTCCGATTCTGCCGTGTAAAAGCCGCGATAGCGACGCGCTGCGCCGCTCTCCGCGCCCGCCGCCATGTCGACGAACGTGAGCCGCCGCGAGCGACCGCGGACCCCCTTCGCGGCCATGCCGATGCCCACGACGAACACGAACGCGAGGAGCGCGAACACCGGCAAGGACAGCAGCGCTTGCAGGGGCTTGCCCTTGCGCGATGCGCGCATGAAGCTCACAGGCCCGGCGATCACCGCGTAGATGCAGAGCAAGATGGCCGCCGCGCCGATGGCCCAACGCGAGCCTTCGTTGGGGTCGAGCTGCCGCCGGATGCTCGCCATTTGATAATACGAAGGCGTATTGGCGCCGACGCGGACCGACTGCCGATCGAGCCCCAGGCGGATCATGTCGAGCAAGCGGGCCTGCACCCAGGGGTCGCTGGAGACCGCGGGCTTCGCTGGATCGAAGGCCAACAGATGCACCTCGCCGAGGCCGTAGGGCGCCGAACTGCCGTAGAGCGAGCCGCGAAGATTGCCGCCTTCGTAGCCGATGAGCGTGGGGCCCACGTCGTCCGAGGGTGCGGCGCGGTAGGGCATCGGCCGCGAGGCGCGGTGCGCCGAGAGGACCAGCTCGGCGTAGACCTGGCGAGGCACCTTGGTGACCTTCGCGGGGCCGCCGAGCAGCGACGTGAGCGCCGCGGAGCGCAGATCTTCGGGCCTCGTGACGACCAGCGCGAGGCTACCGCCGCCCACGACCCACGAGGCGAGGGCGTCGAGCTCGGCCGCGTCGAGGTGGGTCAGCCGCGTGGTGTCGAGGAGCACCACCGCGACGCCGCCGTAGCCCGCGGCCCGCGTCGGCAGCACGGTGTCGCCCGTCGCGCCGTCAATCGTTGGTGTTGCAACGACCACCGTCGGCGCCGTGCCTCCGCGGCTGGCGCTGATGGCCGCGCGCGAGACCACGTCGATGGGGAGGTCGCCTATCGCGCGGTGGAGCTGGCTCGACTCGAGGCCGTCGAGGAGCACGCCGGCGAGCGGCATGGTCGTGCCAAATCGCCTTTCAAAAAAGGGCTTTTCGTGATCTTCGGCGTGCACGCGCACGGCCACGTCCTGGTACATTTCGGCGCGCACGGGCATGGCCAAGAGCACCCGGCCACCAGGCGGCACGTCGTAGGGCGCGTGGGCGCGGAAGCCGGTGTCGCTGCCGTAGCTCTGGCGCCTTCCGACGAGCACCTCGCCGCGCACGGGGGAGGGCGAGCTGTTGTGAATCTGCACGGTGACCTCGGTCCAGCCCGCGAAGACTTGATCGCTCGTGACGCGCACGGTGGGCTGCGCGTCGATCCAAATCTGGGGCGGGGCCGGCTCGAGGTCGGGCTCTTGGGCGCCCGCGTTGACCGAGACAAGCGCGCAAGAAATGGCGGCCATTGCCGCCCAAGGGAGCCGCGCTCGGCGCATCACGTCTCTCCGTCGGGGCGCGTCTTGATGGCCTTCAGGAGGGCCTCCACCACAGCGTCGGTGTCGACCCCGTCCGCCTCCCCTTCGAAGGAGCGAATGATGCGGTGACGAAGCACCGGCTTGGCCACGCGCACGACGTCTCCAAAGGCCACCTGCGGTCGACCCTCCAAGAGGGCCGAAGCTTTGGCCGCGAGCACCAACGACTGGGCTCCACGCACGCCGGCCCCGTAGCGCACCGCGCGTTTCACGAGCTCGGGCGCGTCCTTCGAGGCCGGATCGCTCGCGCGAACCAGCCGTGAGGCGAAGCGCAAGATGGGCTCGGCCACGGCCACGTCGCGGCAGGCGGCGCACACTTCGAGCACCTCGTCCCGCGAGAGCACGGCGCTGGGCGGCGCGAGGGCGCGGCCCGTGGTCCGCGCGAGGATCGCGAC
>CAYLJT010000792.1:0-3910 GCA_964383995.1 uncultured Polyangiaceae bacterium | reverse complement strand
GTTGGCCACCGTTCGTTGCGCGTACGACGCGATTCCGGAATAGCCGGGCGAGCGAGGACGGCGCGGTCATAGAACGGTGCAGACCATGTCGACAACGGCGACCTGCGGGGCTTTCGTTGCGCATACGATGTCGAGAAATAGCCTCGCAAGGCGCGACGCCGAGGGGGCGGCAAGGGGGCAAAGGTAGACGATAGACTGCGGCACCGGCCCGGCCATCTCAGCCGACAAACTTGCTCGCCCTCCAGCGCCACCCCTCGGGCAGCTCATACGCCACGACCAATCCAAGGGCCACCAGGCTGTCGAGCACCTCTTGCACCTCCTCGGGGTCGGCCTCCTTGAAGGCCTTCACCACCTCGGCAAGGGAACGCTCTTCCGACGTCTTGGTCACGATGTCACGCACGGCAGTTACCTGCTCCGATAGCTTTTGGGGCCAACGAGCGGCGTTCGCTGCCGCGCCCGGGTCGGCTTCGCCGTCACCGGCATCGTGAGCCATGGACACCTGAGCCATTTCCTTTTTTCCCGCGGGATTCTGGAAGTCAGGGCGAAGCCAGCGAATGACTCCGTTTTTTTCCTCCTCAGCCCGCTCGGCGTTCAGCGCGACGAGCTTTTCTAGTATTTGCTCATCGGTCAGGTCGGAGGGCCAGCCATAGGCGTCGAATACGGCCTTGTCCAGAGCGTCGTGGATCTGCTTCAGGACGGATACGAGGCCTTGTTCGTGGATGGTCCTGTCCTTGTCATTGAACGTCTCCCCGGAACGGAGCTTTTCTAGGATGTTGTACATACCCGTCATGGTGAGCATCGGGTGCTGAGCCTGCTGACGCTTGCGGTGGGTGTCTAGGGACTCGGCCAGATCCCTGACACTTTTTCTTGCGGCCGTTCCACAGACCGGAAATGGGAACGGATCGAAGCACACCACTCGGTTATAGCGAAGGTCATTTCCGACACCCATGCGCCCCCCGGCCGCGGCTGCCCATGCAGTGTGGCACCGGCTTGAGACAACACCGAGGTCGAAAGCATCGGCGCTGGGAAGGACGACCAGCGTGTGGTCGGGGCGGACGTGCGCGGGAAAGAACGAGAAGACTCGGTGCTTACTTACCTCGGAAGTCGCGATGTACCGCGTCAACCCGTGGATTGCAGCTCGCAGCGCTGGCTTGTCACGTCCGAAACGCCACCAGCGCTTCCTGCTGGCCGCGTCGCGAATCTGTTCACGCGCCGGGCGTACATGTTGCGCCAGGTACTGAAAGGCCTTGGGCGCCATTTTCCTTGCTTCGTGCTCGTCGAGCGGAAAGAAGTCGATGACATACTTCTCCTCGGGACTCTGGTTGACATCCCTTCCGGTCAACAACGGAAACAAGACCGAGGGCTCAAGGAGGCTACGCTGAACCGGATCTACGATAAAACCTTCCCCAAAGCGGACAAGTGCAACGGAGCACATGCCGCGATTGGCCTTCAGCGGGGTCGCACTGACGACCGCGGGTCCAGCCGTAAAGTCGCTATGGATGACACCGGATGAACTTTCTCGCGTCGTGACAGTCACCTCGCCGTCGCTACCCGAGGTCTCGGCAATGATCGTGTGCACGAAAGCGGCGCGCGCGTCGCGTTTGGCAACGACGTTCATCGCGATGCGAACGGCCGCACCATCGGCGCTATCGACCCATGGGTGATCGGCGATCACAAAGATCAGACGTATGGATGGGTGCTTCCGCAACGTGCTTTCGATGATGCGCCGGTTCATCGATTGGGTGATGCTATTGGTTGTGATGAGCCCTGCAGCCTCCGCCAGCCCCCCAGCGACTGTCGTTGCCGCGCGTACCCACCAATACAAGACATAATCGGTACCATCGGGCACATCGGCATACGCCTTGCGAAGGGCAGCGACATAGCCCTCGCCGAGCGTCCCCAGCATGCGTTTGGAGCCGATGAACGGCGGATTGCCCACAATGAAGTCCGCCTGCGGCCACTCCGCCCGTCGCGGATTCACATAGCGGTAGACGGGCATTTCGGCCGTCTCGTCGGGAATGGGTCTACCGGTCACCGGGCTCGCTTTCATGGTCTCGCCGTCCCACCGCATCACGGGCTTGCCGCTGTCGTCGAGCAGCAGCTCCTCGCGGTCGTAGGCTAGAATCGCATCGCGGCACTCGATGTTCTGGTAGTCGCGGAGCACGGGCTCGGGCACGGGGAAGGTCTTGCCGTACGCGCGGAAGTGCCACTGGAGGTAGCCTATCCACAGCACTAGCTCGGCTATCTCCTTGGCCCATCGCTTGACCTCGATGCCCAAAAATTGCGCCGGCGTTACGCGCAGACTGTCCGCCTGGAGCAGCTCGTTCTTGACGCCAAGACCCTCTAGAGCTGCAAAGACCTCCGCCTCGAGACGCTTAAACACATCGAGGGTGACATACAAAAAGTTGCCGGAGCCGCAGGCGGGGTCGAGCACGCGGAGCGAGGTGAGCTTCTTGTGAAAGTCGAGGAGCAGAGCCTTGGCCTCGTTCAGTTTTTTGGTGCGCGCACCTTCCTGGCCCGCTTTTCTGCGCTTCGCCTTCATGGGCATACGGGGTTGGGCGCGCAGCTCGGCCTCGGTGAGCACCTCGTCTTCCCCGGTGGCACCCAGGACCAGGGTGCGCACTTGGGCCTGCACAACCTTCCATTCGGCGCGCAAAGGCTCCTCGATGGTGGGACGGATTAGGCGCTCGACATAGGCCCGAGGGGTGTAGTGGGCCCCCAGCCGATGCCTCTCTTTCGGGTCCAACGCGCGCTCCAACAGCGTCCCGAAAATGGCAGGCTCTACTTCGTGCCATTGGCATTCGGCCGCCATCAGCAGCAAGCGCAGGGCGTGCTCGTCGAGGGGAAGGCTGGTTGGGTTTTCGAAAAGACCGCCGTTGAAGCGGAGCAGGTGCTCCCCGGTGTAGAGGGCGCCGCCGTTGTTCATGGTGCGCCAAAACTGCTCGACCCCCGTAGGAAAGGACCGCGGGCTTGGAATCCAAAACTCCCGCAGCGCATGCGTGAACACGCCCGCCGGCAGCAGACCCACGTCCTCGGCGAACATCGTGAACAGACAGCGCATGAGAAACTTGGCCACAAGCTCCTGCGGGTGCCCTGCGTCTTCCAGCTTTCGACCCAAGTTGGCAAGGTAGGTGGCGACCTCTCGGGTGACCTTGGAGGCCCGCTTGGAGGGATCGAGTGCGTGAGGGTCGAGGAATACCTGCCGAAGGGTGTCCTTGTGCCTTGGCAAGTCGCGGAAGAAAAGCCGCGAAGATTGGGGGTCCGGAAAGGGGTGGTAGGCCCCCGAGCCATCGAACGCTGCGTAGAGGTCGAAGCAATAGCCGATGTCGCAAATGACCAAGAACGGAACCGGCTTTTCGAAGCTCCGCGCGTAACCGAGGGCTTGGCCGTAGGCGTCGCGCATAGCGATGTGCCAGGCGGGGGTCTCGCGTTTGGCCGTCCCCACCTTTTTGGAGCCCACGAAGGAGCCCTGTTTGGCCTCCAGAATAAAAGCTTCGGCGCGATAGAGATCGATTTTGCCAACCGAAACCGTGCCGCCCTCCCGCGGAAGCAGGGCGTCGCGCTCGAACACGTACGTGTCCTTCGCGGGGTCGCCCGTGGTAGGGCTTGGGTGCGGAACGTCGAGGACATCGCACAGCTCGATCAAGAACGCGTCCTTGTTGGCCCGTTCCGCCGCACTTGAGGCGGACCAGCGTTGTATGAAGTCATCGATTGCCACGGGGCGCGCACTCTACATGGTCCGGGCCTCCGAAGGCTAGGGCTTCAAAAAGAGACCCCGCTCGGTCCCCAGGTCGCAAGAATTTTGAGCCCAAAACAAGGAGACCGCCGTTTTTTGTTTTCCGGCCCCATGGTCCGCGCTACAAAAGTCGAAGCCGCCCTGGGGTCCGGCCTCGGGGTGGTGGATGGCGCA
>CAYLJT010000791.1:0-3918 GCA_964383995.1 uncultured Polyangiaceae bacterium | reverse complement strand
CGAACGCTCATTCGTCTGGATCCTTCGAATTGTACAGCAACGTAGGGAGGCCGGTGCCCGGTGGCGCCTCGGGGGTCGGCGGAGTAGCGGACGTCGTGGCCGCGGGCTTTGCCACCGTAGGCGCGACCGCCGTCGCAGGCGCCAATGCCGTCGCAACGGTGGGGGCCACCGCAGACGGCGCGGGCGGCGCCGCAGCGCTCGGCGCGGGCTCGGCCTCGACACTTGGGGCCGCCTGCGCGCTGAAAGCGGCCGAAAGTGCGGCCGAGGGCGCGAGCGCCGTAGGGAGGCGTGTGAGGCTTACGGAAGAGGGCTGCAGCACGAGCCCGATGATGCCCGCTGCCCCCAGCAGAAGCGAGCCCATTGCAAGGGGCACGCGCAGCGAAGTCGTGGGCACCTTGGGAAGATCGACCTCCGTGGGGCGGGGCGGTGTCGGTACCCTCAGGCTTCGCTGCGTCACCGCGCGGCGCGAAGGATCGTCCACCCGCACCTTGGCTGTCGGAAGCTCCGCGCCGCGCTTGGGCTGCACCGTGGAAGGACCGATGTACGTCCCGGCGGCGTCTTGCCCGTGGCTCTTGATGGCCGCTCCAGATTGACTTTGCAGCTCGACACGCTCCGGCGCTTGGGGCTCCACCCCCTCGATGGCCTCTTGGATCGCTTCGAATAGCTGATCGCGCTCGGCTTTGCTGACCGCACTGGCGGGAGTCATGCGATCCCAGAGGGGAATGGACTTCGGGTCTTGCGTCATGGCAGTCGACCTTCCCTCAAAAAGGATCGGGCGGAACGGGACGTTTCGCCTGGGAGGTGGGGGCCGCGGACGCCGGTTTGCTGGCCGGCTTGGCGGCGGGTGGAGCAGCGGGTGGAGAGGTGGGCCTGGAGCTCGGCGCGGGGGGCGCGATGTCGCGGGCCGTAGCAGGAACGGCAGCCGGCGCGGCCGACGGAGCAGGCGGCGTAAGCTCCGCTGGAAGGGTGGGTAGAGCTAAGGTGGGAAGGTGCAGTGGCGCAAGCGTAGGCCTGACACGCGGACCGAAGAGCTTCGCGCGACCGAGCGTCAAGAGCACGAGAGCCGTACCCATTGCAAAGCCGAGCACAGCGACCCACAACGCCGGACCACGAGGGCCCCAAGTAGGCGTGGCGCGCGCCGGTCCGCGCGCTGGCCGCCTGCGGGGCGCTGGCGCCGCTTCCATGGGGGTCGGCGGCGGGGCGACGATAGGCACCCAAACGGCGGGGCGCCCTTCGTTCTCCACAAGCTCGGGCATCGGTGTTGGCGGATCGGCTGCCGCCTGCAGCGGGGGCGTGGGCTGCTCCGTGGCCGATCCCGGCAAGGGCGTTTCCACCGGCTTCGGCTCCATGAACTTGCCGATCCACGAAGGTCCTCTGGACAGCGCGTCGTCGAGCGCCTTGCGTGCCTTGGGGCTCAGGGGCGCGGTGCGGTTGTCCACGGGCCGAGCCATGGCAAGCGGGGACGCCGGGGCCGTGGTTTCTGCGATGTCACGCGGTCGGGACAGAGGCTGCGTGGCTCCCTTGCCACGCATTTGGGCCGAAGAAGGTGGCGCCACCATCGGGATCGTACCGCGAGGCTGATGCTCCTCTTCGTTGGCGTCGGCCTCCGTTTCCAGTGCCGCGCTTTTGCGAGCGGATGCCAGCACTTCGCCCGAGCGAAACATGGCGTCCACATCGGAGGGTCGCATATGCGGCCCCGGGTTGAACCGCGCCCGCCAACTGCGCCGTGCGTCGCCCAGCAAGTCGGCAAGCTCGGCCATGGTAGACACGCGTTGCGCGGGATCGGGCTCGGTCGCGCGTGCGACAAGGTCAGACAGAAAATCGGGATAGTGGGGGCTCACATCGCGCAGCACGGGCACGCGGGTGTAGAGCTGCCGAGTAATGACGCCGGCCGCGGTGGGGAGATCGCCATCGCTATTTTCGATGGGATGGCGCCGCAGCAACATCTCCCAAATCACGACCCCCAACGCGAAAATGTCCCAGCGTGGATCCGCTTTGTCTCCCGCATAGGAAAGGTGGTCGGGTGCCATGTAAAGGGGAGTGCCGAGCAGGTTCTTGCGCGTGGTGCGCAGGCTCGACTGGTAGCGCTTGGCGATGCCAAAGTCGATGATCTTCACCATGTCGCCGGGCAACACCATGATGTTCTCGGGCTTCAAATCCCGATGAATGGCGCCCACCTGGTGCAAGGCGTCGACGCCCCGGGCGGCCTGCTCCGCGATGTAGAGCACGCGACCAGGGTCTAGGGGCTCGCTCTGGTCTTGCAGCAAGCGGCGCAACGTGCGCCCAGGCAACAGCTCCATCACCAGCCATAGGCGCGTCTTGTCGTCGCTCGTGCTCAGGTGGTGAAAGCGCACCACGTTGACGTGCTCCACCTCGGCCATGATCTTGGCCTCCTGAATCAACCGACGGCCTACCTTCCGATCCGCCGCGGGGTTGAGCTGGAGCATCTTCAGCGCGTGCTCGCTGCCGTCGCGCGCACGGACACGGTACACCTGCCCATAACCCCCCTGTCCAATGGGAGACACAACCGTGTACCCTTTGCAAATATCGCCAGGAGCAAGCCACCAGCCCTCCGCCCGCGAGGACACGGCGCCACTTTCGTGCGTGCCTTCGTCGGTGTCCAGGTCGCCCCAGTCGTTGATTTCCCGGTCCTCGCCCACCTGACTGGTCCTCATCAGAACCCTCCCATCCAGCGCGCGATCCACGCCAAAGCCACGGTCACCATAGCCACAAGCGCGGCCACAAGCCAAGGGATTTGTGCGTGCGCTTGCATGGTCGGACTTGGCAAGGTCAGACGCAAGCTCGTCGGCGTGGCCACCGCGGGCACCGACGAGGAGGTGGTGTCCACCAAGCTCGGCAAGGTGCGAACGCGCCGCCACTTCGTGGCAAGCGCGGGCAGCGGGGCGGGCGCGGGGGTCGCTACCTGGTGCGCAACGTCAGGCGCGGGGCGCGTTGTCTCGGACACGGCTGGAGCCGCGCTACCGGCGGGGGCCTCGCACGCGGCCAAAGCAAACGCCATCTCTTCGGCCGAGGCGAAGCGCCGGTCGGGGTTCTTGGCAAGGGCCTTGAGCAGCACGGCATCTACCAGGGGCGGAAGGTCAGGAACGAACGACGAGGGCGGAGGCGGCAGATCGCGCACATGGGCGAGCGCCATCTCTCGCATCGTCGCGCGTTCGAAGGGCGTGTGACCCGTCAGCAAGCGGTAAAAGAGCGCGCCCGCCGAGTACAGATCGGTGCGCGCATCGGTTGGCCGACCGAGGGCCTGCTCCGGCGCAAAATAGCTCGGTGTGCCCATCACCGAGCCGACCGCGGTCAGCGCCTCGGTGCTCCGATTCAGTTGCTTGACCAGGCCAAAGTCCACCAGGGTAACGCGGCGCGCGCCGTTGCAAGGTGGCCCGTACAGCACATTGGCAGGCTTCACATCGCGGTGAATAACCCCCGCCGCGTGGGCCGCGCCAAGCCCCGCGAGGAGCTGGCGTGCGATGGGTAGCACCTCGGCCAAGGGCAACGGGTCACGCCGACTTTTCACCTCGTCCGCCAGCGACCGACCTTCCACCTTCTCCATCACCAGGTAAGGTCGCCCGCCGACCCATCCAAAGTCCGAGACACCCACCACGTTGGGGTGGGAAAGCTGAGCCAACACCCGCGCTTCCACGCGAAAGCGCTCGACGAATGAAGCTCCGTTGGAGAGGTTGGCGTGCAGCAGCTTCACCACCACGCGCTTACCAAGCTCCACATGCTCGGCGTCCCAGACCTCGCCCATGCCGCCGCGTCCAAGCCGCGAAAGCGCACGGTAAGCGGTGCCGAGCAAGGGGTCGCTCATGCCAGCTCCGTGGGCAGGTCGGCCGAGAAAATCTTCGCGAGCCGCGCCAACCCCGCCCGCTGGTCGCGCCACCCCGTCGGCTCGCTGATGCCCAT
>CAYLJT010000790.1:0-3922 GCA_964383995.1 uncultured Polyangiaceae bacterium | reverse complement strand
AAAGGGTCGCTGGGATCGATGGCCGCGATGAAGGGCGCGGTGGTGGCGTCGGCGCCGGGGACATCGACGAGCGTCCAGCTGGCGCCGCGGTCGGTGGAGCGAGCGATGACGCCGATGTAGCTCGGCGCGTCGCGACGACCGGAGACGTACAGCGTTTGGGGATCGGAGGGGGCCGCGTCGAGGGTGACGCCGACCACGGTGTCGGGCAGGTCGACGCCGGCCTGCGTGAATGACGCGCCGTTGTCGTGGGTCTCGTAGACTTGGGTGAGGAACGTCGACTCGGTGATGCCGTTCGACGCGAGCACGACGGCGTTTTGCGGGGCGGATTTTTCGACCGAGACATCGACGGCGAAGCGCTCGATCAGCTCGCCGCCGATGAAGGCCCAATCGCAGCCACCGTCGCTCGACACCGACAGGCCATGAAAGATGCCCGCGAGCAGGGTGCCGTCTTGCATGACCCCCATCGAGGGATCTTCGACGCCGCCAAAGCCCACGGCGCCTTCGCAGATCCAATCCCATCGCGCGCCGCCGTCGCGGGTGGTCACGAGGCCGTAGGTCGCGCGCACGACCACGTGGTCGGGATCGGACGGATCGACCACGATTTGCCCGGCCTCGGGGAAGCGGCCGTTGGCGTGGGCGAGCGAGGGAAGCGCGAGGAGCCCCAGGGCGATCGTTGGTGCTGCAAAGAAACGAAGGGAGGGCATGATTCGTTCGAGGACCATCCTATACACGCGCGGCCCGCGGATAACTGCCGATGATACGGAGGGACGCACACTGCGTTTCGAGCTCGACAAGGGCCTGGGCCACGGCGGCGTCGGCCCTATGGCCTGCCAGATCGGCGAGAAAAAGGTACTCCCAGGCACGCTTTCGGCTGGGCCGGGACTCGATTCGCGTGAGGCTCACCTCGGCCCGCCCGAACACGTCGAGGGCCCGCAGTAGGGCGCCGGGCGCGTCGCGGAGCGCGAAGACGAGCGTCGTGCGATCGTCACCGGTGGGCGGCGCGTCCTCGTTGGCGAGCACGAGAAACCGCGTGGCGTTGTCCTCGCGATCCTGAATCTTCTCGCGTAAAATCGGCAAACCGTAAAGGTCGGCGAGGAGCCGCGAGCCGATGGCCGCGCCGGCCGGATCGGTCGTCGCCTCGCGCGCGGCGGCGCTCGTGGACGAGGTTTGCATGAGCTGCGCGCCCGGGGCGTTGGCGCCGATCCAGTCGCGGCACTGCGCGAGCGCCTGGGGATGCGAATAGATGCGCGCGATCGACGCGATTTGGGCCGCGCGGCTGAGCAGGCAATGGGCGACGGGCAGCACGTGCTCGGAGCGAATGTGTACCTCGGTCTCGAGCAGGGCGTCGGTGGCGCTGGCGACCGAGCCCTCGGTCGAGTTTTCGACGGGAACGATGCCGAAATTCGCTTCGCCGCGCGCCACGGCGTCGACCACACCGCTGATGATGCCGGCTTCGAGGTAGCGCACCGAAAGGCCGAACACCTCGCGCGCCGCCTGGTGGCTGTAGGTGCCTTCGGGGCCGAGGTAAGCCACGACAACGGGCTCTTGCAGGCTCAGACACGCGCTCATCACCTCGCGGTAAACCGAGCGAATCGCTTCCAGCGGGAACTTGCCCTCGGCGCGCGCCGAGAGCCGTTCCAACACCTGCCGTTCGCGCTCGGGATCGTAGGTCGGGCGACCCACGTGCTTCTTGGCGACCGCGATCGCGCGCGCGACGTCCGCGCGCTGTTCGAGCAGCTCGAGGATGGCGTCGTCGATGGCATCGATGCGCGTGCGGAGGTCGTCGAGGGCCATCCCCGATTCATAGCTCCGACGGCTATTCGGATGGCGGAAACTTGCTGAGCTTGCGCTGCAGCGAGCGGCGGTGCAGCCCAAGGCGGCGGGCGGCGACGGAGATGTTGCCGCCACAGTCGGAGAGCACACGGCTGATGTGCTCCCATTCGGCGCGCGCCAACGTGGGCGGTGGCGTTTCCGTTTCGATGGCCGCCAGCGGATCGCCCTCGGCCCGTCGGAACGCGCCGAGGATGTCGTCCACGTCGGCGGGCTTGGCGAGGTAATAAGCAACGCCGAGGCGGATCGCGTCGACCGCGGTGGCGATGCTGCCGTAGCCCGTGAGCACCACGATCTTCGTCGAAGGATCGATGGCCTTCAGGTCGCGCGCGAGCTCCAGGCCGTTCTTGCCCGGCATGCGCAGATCGACCACCGCAAGCTCGGGTGAGTCGGCCGTCGCGAGGGCGATGGCGTCTTCGTAGCTGCCCGCGCTGCGCACGTCGAAGCCCCTGCCGCGAAAGGCTCGCGCGAGCCTCTCGCGGAACGTCTGCTCGTCGTCCACGATGAGGATGGAGGTCGGATCGATCGCCCGAGGGGGCGACTTCTGCGTGGTCAAGGGGAGCTCTCCTGGGAAGCAAGCGGGACGTTGTGGAGGGGGAGGGGAGTCATGTTCGCCGTCGCTTGTGCGACGCGTGCGGGCGGCTTTTTCGGAAGGGTGAGCGTGACCGTGGTGCCTTTGCCTTCGCCGGATTCGATGGCAAACGAACCGCCGATGCGCTCGACCACGCCGCGTGTGAGAAAGAGCCCGAGGCCCATGCCGGCGCCTGGACCCTTGGTGCTGAAGAAGGGCTCACCGACGCGAGCGAGGACCTCGGGGGGCATGCCGCGACCGTGATCGCGAACGATCAGCGCGATGCCGCGCTCGCCCCGATCTTCGCCGCGAACCTCGATGGACGCGCCGTCGCTGGTAGCGTCGACGGCGTTTTTGAGCACCACGCGCAGCGACTGGATGATCGAGCGACGGGGCACGTGCGCGCTCCATTGTCCGAGACGCTCGGGGTCGTGCAAGACGACGCGATTGCGGTGGGGAAGACCCTCGAGGGCCTCCTCGACGAGCGCGCCGATGCTGCGCGACTCGATGGTCTCGCCCGAGCTCTGTCCGACGTCCGCGGCCATCAAATCGAGGATCTCGCGGCAGCGCGCGACCTCTTGGCGAATGAGCTGGGCGTCCTCCAAGCTGTCCGGATCGGTGGCCTCGATTTCGAGCTTGCGGGCCAGCTCCTTGGCCGCCACTGCGATGGTCGAGAGGGGCGTGGCAAGCTCGTGGGCGGCCCCCGCCGCGAGGGACGCGAGGGAGGCCAACCGCGCCTCGCGGACGGTTCGTTCCCGCGTGACTTCCAGCTCGTTCTCGCGCTCGGAGAGGGCGCTGCGGATGCGCGTCACGAAGTACACGATGAACACCGCGGCCACGATCATGGCGACCCACATGCCTTCCATGTGCATGTGCATGCGCTCCATGTGCGTCGCGTGATCCATCTCTTCGCCCAGCACGTCGCCGAGGAACAAAAGTCCGAGACACATCACCGACAAACCGGCCAAAGCCCAGGTCCGTCGCGCGTCGAGGATCACCGCGGCGAGGGCGATGTGCACGAGGTACAGGAAGCAAAATGGGTTGAACGGTCCCCCCGTGAAGTAGAGCAGCGCGGTCAGCGCGAGCACGTCGAAGACCATGATCGCGACCATCGACTGCTCCGTCACGACGGGTCGGCGCCGCGCCCAACCCACGAGCAGCACGTTCGACAGCGCCTCCACCGCCATGATCGCCGCCAGAAGGAGCAGCGGCATCTTCATGAGCTCCGTCAGTTGCACGAGCAGGATCGTGACCGCCTGGCCCACGGTCGCGCCCCATCGCAGCCGCAAAAGCCAAGAAAGGTTGATGCGCGTGCGGTCGTTGGCTGCCGATACGGCCGCGTCACGTGCCTCGCGATCGAGGGTCACTGCGGTTTCGGACGGCCAGCTCGTGGAGGTCATAGAGAAGTGTTGGGAGGCCACAAAGGCAGGGTACCCGCGGAGCTGAGACCGACAAGAATCGCCGGGCTGGAGCCGGTGCGGACGATGGCACGAAGTCCTGCTCCTGCGGATGCGGTCTGTG
>CAYLJT010000789.1:0-3934 GCA_964383995.1 uncultured Polyangiaceae bacterium | reverse complement strand
TTCGTGGGCCTCGGTGGCCTTACCGCGCTGCGTGTGGCGCAAAAGCTCGACGAGCGCGCGGAGATGGAGTCGGCGGGCGGCCAGAAGGCCGCGGAGACCGCACACGCCGCGAGCCCGGTGGTTCGCCCCCAGCCCCTGCGTTGGCGCCCGGTGGTGCCGATCACGGGCACGCTGGCCGCGATTCAAGAGGCCGACTTGGGCTTCAAAATGGGCGGTCGTCTGGCGAACGTGCGCGTGAAGGAGGGCGAGCACGTGCGCGCGGGCGCTCCCCTCGCCTCCCTCGACTGCGGCGAGGCCGGCGCGCAAGCCGCAGCGGCGCGGGCCGCGGTGCGCGCCGCCGAGGCGAACGTCGCGATGGCCAACGACGCTTCGACGCGCACCGAGGCGTTGGCCACGGCCAGCGCTGTCTCGGACGCCGACCGCGTGGGCGTGAACCTGCGCAAGGCCGCGGCGTTGGCCCAGCTCGAACAGGCCCGCGCCGGGGCGCAGCTCGCGAGCGTGGCCGTCGGCAACTGCTCGCTGTCGGCGCCCTTCGGCGGCGTCGTGACGCGTGTGCCCGACGGCATCGGCAAGATCGTCGGTCCCGGCGAGCCCCTGTTTCACTTGCAAGACACGTCGGTGCTCGAACTGCGCGCGACGATTGCCGAGGCCGATCGCAGCCTGATCGAGAAGGGCGCCGAGGTCGAGGTGGCGATGGACAGCGATGCGTTCGCGCCCCGCGGCGCGGAAGATCCGGCGCGCGCGACGACGCGTGGGCGCATCACGAGCGTGTTGGCGTCCCTCGATCGCCTCACGCGGCGCGTGCCGGTTTTGGCCGAAATCCCCGCCAACGAGAGCTCTCCGCTGTTGGCTGGCGCGTTCGTGCGCGGGCGCATCTACGGCTCCCACGAGATCGACGTGCTGGCGCTGCCCGCTTCGGCCCAACGCTCGGGCTCCCAAGACGAGATCGTGGTCGTGAAGGACGGCAAGGCCGAGCGCCGCCGCGTGCAATTTGCCCGCGATGACGACGGCCGTTTGTTGATCCAGGCCGGCCTCTCACCGGACGAGGTGGTGCTCGATGCGCCGAGCGCGGGCATCGAGACCGGCGACGCCGTGGTCACCGCTGCCCCCTGATTTCTTGCCCGAGGCGAAGTCATGAACATCTCTGAAATTGCCATAAAACGGCCAGTTTTTACGGTGATGGTGGCGGTCGCGCTGCTCGTTTTGGGCATCGTTGGCTACAAGAACCTGGGCACCGATCTGTTCCCCGACGTCTCGTTCCCGGTGGTGACCGTCAACGTGGTCTACCCCGGCGCGAGCCCCGCCGAGGTCGAGACGCAGGTCACGAAACCCCTCGAAGACGCGGTGATTTCGCTCAACGGCATCGATCGCGTGCGCTCGTTCTCGCGCGAGAGCGTGTCCACCGTGTTCGTGATGTTCAAGCTGGAGACCGACCTCGAAGAGGCCGCCAACCAGGTGCGCGAACGCGTGGCGCAGACCCGCTTCAAGCTCCCCGCCGAGGTCAAGGAGCCCGCGGTGAGCCGCCTCGACGTGTCCGCGACGCCCATCCTCACGTACACGCTGCGCGGCGATCGACCGCTCAACGAGACGCGCGCGTTCGCCGACGATGTGATCCGTCCGGCCCTCGAACAGGTGGAGGGCGTGGCCGCGGTGAACGTGGTGGGCGGCGCCGATCGCGAGGTGCACGTCGACGTGGATCGGGCGCGCCTCGACGCGCTGGGCCTGCCGCTCGCGGCCGTCGCCGGCGCGATCAAGGCCAACAACCTCAACGTGCCAGCCGGTCATTTCGACGAAAATCCCCGGGAAATCAGCGTCCGCGCGGTGGGCGAGCTGGGGGACGTGGAGCGCGTGCGCGAGGTGGTCGTGACGACCGCGGCGGACGGCTCCGCCGTGCGCTTGGCCGACGTGGCGAACGTCGAAGATGGCTTCGAGGAGCTGCGCTCACGCATCCGCACCAACGGCTCGGAGGCCGTGGCCTTCGAGGTCGTGAAGCAATCGGGGCGCAACACGGTGGCCGTGTCCGAGGCGGTGAAGGCGCGCCTCGCCGAGCTCCAAAAGTCATTCCCGACCGACGTGAGCGCGTCGCTCATCATCGACCAATCGAAGTTCATTCAGGAGAACGCCCACGAGGTCCAGATCGCCATCTGGTTCGGCGGCGCGATGGCCATCCTGATCATCCTCATTTTCATGCTCGACCTGCGCTCGACGTTGATCAGCGCGGTGGCCCTGCCGACGAGCGTCGTGACCACGTTCTTTCTCATGTACGTGCTCGACTTCTCGCTCAACATGATGACGTTGCTCGGGCTCTCCCTCGCCATCGGGCTGCTCATCGATGACGCCGTCGTCGTGCGCGAGAACATCTTCAAGCACCTCGAACGCGGCGAGGCTCCACGGGAAGCCGCCCTCAACGGCACCAAGGAAATCGCGCTCAGCGTGCTCGCCACAACGCTGACGATCGTCGCGGTGTTCGTGCCCGTCGCCTTCATGGAAGGCATCGTCGGGCAGTTCTTCCGGCAGTTCGGTCTGACCGTGAGCGCGGCCGTGCTCGTGTCGTTGTTCGTCGCGTTCACCCTCGACCCCATGTTGTCGTCGCGCTTCTCGAAGACCGTGACGCACGGCAAAACGCCCATCGCCGACGCCATCAAGCGGCCCTTCGAGGTCGTGTTTCACTGGATGGACGACACCTATCGCGGCGCCCTGGGCTGGGCCCTCAACCACAAGCTGGTGGTCGGTCTCCTGGCCATTGGCTCGCTCGTGGGCACGGTGCAGGTCGCTGGGATCATGGGCTCGGACTTCGTGACCCCGGAAGATCGCAGCCAGTTCGTGCTGGAAATCGAGCTGCCCGCGGGCACCTCCCTCGACGAGCTGGCGCGCCGCACCGAGGGCGCAGAAAAAGAGCTCTTGGCGAGCCCGCTGATCGAGACCGTGTTCGCGACCTTGGGCGCCAACGGCGACACCAACAAGTCGACCTGGCGCGTCGTCACGGTGAACAAGCAAAAGCGCAAGGAGTCCCTGGCGCAAATCAAGGACATGGCGCGCGACATCGCCACCAAGGTCGAGGGCTCCAAGGTGGTGCTCACCGACCCGGCGTTCGTCGAAGGCGCGGGCACGCAGGTGCCGATCATGATCCTGGTGCAAGGCACCACGTACGAAGACATCCTGCCCGTGGCCAACGGCATCGGGCACATCCTCGAGACGACCGGCGGCGTCAGCGACACGCAGGTCAAGTTCACGCCGGGCCGGCCCGAATTGCGGGTCTCGGTCGATCGCCAACGGACCGCCGATCAAGGCATGAACGTGGCGCAAGTGGCGATGTCGCTGCGCATGGCGATGGAGGGCGAAGAGGCCTCGAAGATGCGCTCGGGCGACGACGAGGTGCCGATCCGCGTGCGTCTTCGCGAAGAAGACCGCGACAACCCGGCGGAGCTCGCGCGCCTCACGCTGCTGTCTCCGAAGGGCCCCGTGGCGCTCGGCGACGTGGCGAGCATTCAACGCGGCGACGGCCCGCAGGTCATCGAGCGCGAGAACCGAAACCGCCAGGTGGCCATCTGGGCGACCATGCGCGGCCGCTCTCTCGGCGACATCGTGGCCGAGGTCTTGCCGCGCATCGAAGCCCTGGAAAAGCCGGTCGGCACGCACGTGGTCTACGACGGCCAGATCAAGCAGATGACCGAGTCGAACGAGAGCATGGGCCTCGCGATGATGCTCGGCATCGTCTTCATCTACATCGTGCTCGCCTCGCAGTTCGAGAGCTTCATCCACCCGCTCACCATCATGATGACCCTGCCCCTTGCCATCGTGGGCGCGATTTTGGGCCTGTTTCTCACCAAAAACACGATGGCCATGGGCGCCATGATCGGCATCATCCTGCTGATGGGGCTCGTCACGAAGAACGCGATCCTGCTCATCGACCGCGCGATCGTGCGTGTCCGAG
>CAYLJT010000788.1:0-3936 GCA_964383995.1 uncultured Polyangiaceae bacterium | reverse complement strand
TTTCGCGAAGCGAAACCCTGGGTGAAACCCTGGCCGGATTTCCGGCGCGCGGCACCAGGTTGCCCTAATACATGAAGCCGCCACCGAAGCCGATGGAGGACTCGTCGACGCCGAGGCGCCGGTTGCGCAGCGCCAGATCGGCCTTGAGGACCACCTGCGGGATCGGGCGGTACGTCAAACCGAAGGTATATTCCCGGACGATTTGCGTCGGGTTTTGCTCGAAGCCGTCGGGCACGGCGGCCTGGGTGTCGTCGCGCTCGATGCGCGCGAAGGGCAGCAACTGATGGCTGAGACCGAAGGGGTAGAGCACGTCGTAGGCCGCCTCGACATAGGCCCCGCGAATCCGTGTCGGAACGGGCGACGTGGCGTCCGAAAAAAGGCGGCTGCCCGTGGCGTCGTAGGCAGCCATCAACGCTCCGGACTCGGGCAGCGACCAGTCGGCGTAAACGAAGCGCCAATCGAAGCCCATTTTGCGAAAACGCACATCGAGCGAATAGCCGAAGACCGGCAAGCGCAGCTCCGCGGGCTCGCCGCGCCGATCGTAGAAATCCGCGTTCGGCCCTGCGTCCGCTGCATAGCCCGATACGCCGACCACCGCGCCCAGGAGCGGCTCGACCTCCACGCGCCCAACGAACGCGGGGGCATCCAGGCGCGCGAGACTGCCGTTTTGGCGGCCGCCGCCCAAACCCGATGCCGAAAATCCGGTCGGATCGAAGCCGCTCATGACGTAAGCTTCCACACGGACGGGGTCGAGGGGCCGGCTCTCGAAGCCGAGGGCGAGCTCGCGCCAGGTCGAGGGGAGGATGACCGTGTCGAAACGTGGGCGAACGACGCCGTGGTAGATGGGTGGCTCGTGCCAAACGTTGACGATGCCCATGGGAACGAGGACGAGGCCTCCGCGCAGCGTGAGCTTGTCTTCGTCGAGCAGGTTGAAATCGACCCGGGCCTGCTCGAGCTCCACCGCGCCGCCGCAGCTCGCGCAGGCCTGCGCATGCTCGACCTCGATTTCGTTGTAGACCGAGATTTCGGGGCTGAACGAGTGGGCGACGAAGACCACGAGCCGAGCCACGTCACCGGTCCACTCGCGCTCGCCGTCCCGCCCCTTGCGCGTACCCCGCACGGCGATTTCGCCGTATCCGCCGATGGAGGTGCTGCTCGCCGACGCGGACGCGGCGTCCACGCGTTGATCCGAGAGGCCGTGCAAGTAGATGTCGTCGTCGAGAACGGGTCCGCTGCCCAGCGCGACCGCCGGCGGCGGGGGGGTAGGGGCGTCCGCGACGGGGGGCGCGGCGTGCTCGGGCGCTAGCTCGATCGGCGGGCCGTCATCGGCAAAGGCCGGTGACACCCCGGCCAACACGGCAAGTGCGCCAGAAACGAGCCTGAAAAGCTTCAAATACGCCATCGAACGCCGCTTGACCGGAACGCCCGGTTGGCTTTAGTTGAAAACTCGATTCAATAACATATGCAAACGCCCCGCGACCGCCACGTCCCCCCCGCGCGCCCCAACCTGGGTCGCGTCCCGCCGACCGGGTTGGCCCTGGCCGCGCTTCTGCTCAGCGGTTGCGGTCCGGTGGACAACGAGCGCCTCATCGCGGAGGCCCAAGGTCTCAATTGCGGGGGAGACCACTACCAGGCGTTTCTCCCGGGCGCGGACGCCACGGCACGTAAGCACGTCGCCGCCGAACACGCGATCGCCGAAGAAATCCAGGAGGCTGTCGCAGAGCCCGTGCTTGCCAACGAGGCCTTTGGCGAAATCGAGCTGGCATACCGTGGCAGCGGCGGTCTGAGGAGCGCCGTGCGCGCGGTCGTGGATCCCAAGGATCCCTCGATCCCCCTCGGCGAGACGCTGGATCTAGCGATTTCGAGCGCGATAGCGCAGGGGAAAACGGCCACCAAGCCGTCCTTGATCGCCCCTTTGGGCGCGAAAATTCGCGGCCATTTGGCCTGGTTTTATGCGCTGAAGGCCGTCGCCGACGCCCGTGAGGGAACCTGGGAGGGCTACGACGATGCCTTCGCCTATCTCGGGACCGGACCGCTGGGTCTCGAAACCGAAGGTGTCGCAGGACCGGTCTCACGCCGAGGTGGCTCGTCCAGTGAACTGTTTGCGACCGGGCTCGCCACGGCGTGCGCCCTCGATCGGGCCTTGATCGCCGCGAACGCGGCGGTGGTCGACGGCTCCGCGAACGGTCCCATCGGAGCGCCCCTCGAAGAGCTCGAAGCGAGCATTCATCGAAGCTTCGCGACGGCCATCGTGCTCGGCATGGACACGCTCGACAGCCTCGACGACCTAACCGCCGCCAGCGAGGTCCTCGAAGATGCCGCGTTGTTCGCGGCGATCGAGGCGCGCATGGAGTCCTTCGGGGACGAGGCTGCCAACGACGCGGAGGCCATCGCGGCGGACTTCGCGGCTGCGCAAAACGCCCTCGATATCGGCGGCGATCCGGCGCGCGTCGTCGACGCTGTGTTCATCGCCGACGCTCTACGAAGGGCCTTCGAGCTCTCAACGCCCTGAAGCGGGAGTGGGCCCTGGCCCGTCGATTTGCAAAAGCGACAGGTCGGACCAGAGCGCGTCCACGTAGCGCGAGCGGGGCTTCGAGAACACCGTCGTGAGCCCAAATCCTTCGGCCGCGAGGCGAGCGCGCGTGCTGGTCGAGAGGGCTTCTCTGGTGATGAAGATGGGCGTCTGTTCTCGTGCGAACGCCAACACCGCCTCGTCTCCCGGCGGCTCGACGACGTTGAGGGCAGGGCTGACCTCGCGCAGCCAACGGCCGAGGTCACGCGTCACAATCGGCCTCGCTCCCGCCCGTTCGCTGACGTCGGCGATGAGCGCCGCGGCGGGTGAGGGGACGACGTGATCGAGGATGAGCCTCTGGGTCTCGTAGAAGCCACCCAAACCGAGGCCGAGGACGACGCCGAGCCACAGGCGACGCCGCTCCATCTGCGCGGCAACGCCCACCGCCGCGACGATCATCACGAGGGCCACGAGGGGCAGCAAATGCCGCGGTTTGTAGGCGATATTTTGAGCAACAACGATCCATGCGAGGTACGCAACGCCGCCGTAGATGAGCTCGGGAGAGCCCCGTGCGCACCGTCGTGTGACCGAGACAACGGCGACCGCGAAGGCAACGAGCAGGGGCAGGAGGGCGTAGCGCCAGGCGGGAGCGTCCGACCAAGGCCCCGGAAGACCGTTCGCAATGAGGCCCCAAATCAAGCCTTGCGCGCGTG
This sequence comes from uncultured Polyangiaceae bacterium, assembly GCA_964383995.1. GTDB lineage: Bacteria > Myxococcota_A > Polyangia > Polyangiales > Polyangiaceae > CAYLJT01. The sequence goes on along the minus strand of CAYLJT010000788.1, from coordinate 711 downwards.
CCGTTGGCGAAGAGACGGTCCACACCGTGCCGCCCCAGCGCTCGAAGTGACCTTCGGCTTGGGCAAGGCCCACACGCACGAGGTCCCGCGCGGACCCGAGCGCGACGAGGGGCACGAGCCAAGCGAGCACCCCCAGCGCGAGGTCCCTCCCGTGACGCAAATAGCCTAAAACTCGTGCTTTTTCTTGGTATCCCGCGACGGCCACCAGGGCGAGCGCGAAGGGAAAGAACGAGAGCCGGACCCCGAGGCCCAGACCGCTCGTGACCATCGCGAGCGCGCGCAACGACCCCGCGTGCCGATCCGCGCTACGAGAGACAAGGAGCAACCACACCGGCAAGAGGACCGCGAAGCTGGTGCCCGCCATGTCGCTGTGCACCTTCACGCCAGAGAGGCCCAAGAGCGGGCTCGCTAACGCGAACAGCATGGCGATTCGCGCTGCGTTCGTGCCCGCCAAGCGACCGGCGATGGCGCCGCACAACACGACTGAGAGCGCGTAGGAGAGGGCGCTCACCACCCCCAAGGCGTGCACGGCATTGAAGCCGAGGGCGGCGACGAGCTTCGCGGCCGCGATGAGTACGGGGTAAAAGGGCGCGTGGGGACGCAGCGTTGCGACATCGAAACGCTCGACACCGAGGGCGAAACGCAGCGCATCGATGTCCTCGTGGTAGCCGATGCAAAACGGCAGCGTTCGTCCGAGGGCCACGACGAAGG
>CAYLJT010000787.1:0-3945 GCA_964383995.1 uncultured Polyangiaceae bacterium | reverse complement strand
CGCGGGCGCGCGGCAGACGTTCACCACCTACGCCGACAACCAAACGGGCTTCGATCTGCACATCGTCCAGGGCGAGCGCGAGCTGGCGTCCGACTGCCGCTCCCTCGCGCGCTTCTTGTTGAAGGGCATCCCGCCCTTGCCCGCGGGCCTTGCGCGGCTCGAAGTGACGTTTCGCGTGGACGCCGACGGCCTGCTGCAAGTGAACGCCAAAGAAATGACCACCGGCATCGAGCAAAAGGTGGAGGTCAAACCAAGCTACGGGCTGAGCGACGAAGAGGTGGAGAACATGCTGCTCGCGGCCCTCGATCACGGCGAGGACGACCTCCTCAAGCGTCGTTTGATCGAGGAGCGCGTGGAGGCGGAACGGGTCTTGTTGGCCACCGAGAAGGCCCTCGCGGCCGACGCCGACTTGCTCGATGAAGCCGAAAAAGCGGCCATTTTGGCGGCGATGGAGGCTTTGCGCGCGGCCGTGCGCGGGGAGCGCCCCGCGTTGATCCACGCGCGCGTCGACGAGCTCGACGACGCCACGCACGGCTGGGCCGGCCGTCGCATGGATCGGGCGATCGCTGACGCTATCGCGGGCAAGCGCGTCGACAACATCGAGGCGAGCGTGGCCGAGGCCAAGGGCGTCGACGCCCATGTGGCCGAGCACGCGGCGCATTAGGAGCAGGGATGGCGAAGGTTGTTTTCTTGGCCCACGGTCGCACGTGGGAGGCGACGGTTCCCCTGGGCACCTCGCTGCTCGCCGCGTCGAAGAGCGTGCATGCGCCCGAGGGCGATGCTTGCGGCGGCGTGTGCGCGTGCTCGACATGCCACGTGTACGTGACGCAGGGACGCGAGCTGTTGAGCGAGGCCGAAGAAGAAGAGGAGGACATCCTCGACAAGGCCTTCGATGTGCAAATGGAAAGTCGTTTGGGCTGCCAAGCGACCATCGCGCGCGAGGGCGAGATCCACTGCACGATCACGCGCGAGAGCCTCGACGCGTTTTACAACGAGCACCCCAACGTGCCCGACCCGCGCAAAGTCAAAAACGCCTGAAATCAGCCCTCGGGCACGTGCTTTTCGAGGCGCTCTACCTCTTTGGCGAGGTCCTCGACGATGCGATGGCTCACGTCGGCGATGGAGCGGCCGGCCTCCTTGGCAGGGGGCGTCGAGAAGATCGCTACGGCGTGCTCAAACCCCGTCTTTTCCCCGATCGGCACGCGAAAAAACGCGACCGTGGCGAAGAAGAGCACGAGGGCATTGATGGCGCGCTTGAGCACTTTGAAGGCCACGGATCGTGCAAACGCTAATGGCGCCCCGGCCGGTGGGCCAACTATGGTGAGCACGATGGATGCCGAAGCGACCCGGCTCTTCGTTGCGCTCGGCGGGGACCCCGACAAAGTCGCAGACTCTGCGGGAAATCGGGCCATTTTCATGGGTCGCACGGCGGTCCTCGCGGGTCTGGCCGAGGGGCTTCGGCGGGCCGGGCTCGATGCTTTGCTCGTCAAGGGAGCTGCCCTCGCGCTCACCACCTACGAACCGCCGTGGACGCGGCCGATGAGCGACGTGGACGTGCTGGTGCGTCCGGGACAAGCGGAGGCCGTGATCGCGGCCTTGGAGGGCGCTGGCGCCGAGCGGCTCGGTGGTGAGGTCCACGGCGAGACCGTGCTGCATGCGCGACGTGGCGTGTTCGAGCTGGCCGTCGAGGTGCACACCACGCTCGACAAGGTGGCCCCGCGATCCGTGGATTTGGCTGGGATTTTTCAACGATCGACGCTTGCTCCCGGGCTCGACCCCTGCCGTGTCCCGGACACGGTGGATCACGTGCTGATGCTCGCGCAACACGCGGCGAGCCACGAGCTGCGCCACCCCTTGGGGCTCGTGGATCTGCACGCGCTGTTGGCGCGCGGCGTCGACCGTCCCACGCTCTTCTCGCAGGCCCGGGAGGCGGGCCTCGAAAAGGCCCTCTACGCCTGCTTGTCGGCGCTCTTTGCGCTGCGCGCGACGTCTGTCGATCGGCAGCTCGTGGACGCAGTGGACCCGGGCTTCATCGAGCGCGTGGTGCTTTCGCGCGCCGAGCTCGCGGGGGCGGCGGCGCTCGTGCCACGCCACGTGGATCTCGGGGCGCTGTGGGTCGCACGCCAGGCGCTGTTGCGCGACGACCGCCTGCATTTCGCGCTCGGCGCAGCGCGTTTTGCCTTGGCGCGCGCCAAAGAGCGCACCCTCGGGCGCTGAGCGCGGCGCACATTTTCTCCGCCTTCGCCGCGTGATACCTCGCAGGTGTTGAGCCCCGACGATCGCCGCCCCGTCCTCTCCCCCGACGTGCATTCCACGGTGCTCGAAGGCAAAGCCGTGCTGCTGCACCTCACGACGGGCAAGTATTTCAGCCTCAACGAGGTGGGCACGCGCGTGTTCGCGCTGCTGCAAGAGGGCCGCTCGCTGGGCGAAATGCGGCGCACGCTCGGTGCCGAGTACGAGGCTGATCAGGCTGTGATCGACGCCGACCTCGACGAGCTTTTGCGGGCCCTCGAAGCGGCGAGCATCGTTCGTTAGGGTTGCGCGCTCAACGCGCGCGGCACGCCAAATCGGCGATTTTTGCCGGAAAATTCGCCGAAACATCGCAGCCGAGCACGTCGAGGTGGGCGGCCCAGCGATGGGCGTAGGTGTGCTCGCGATGGGCCCTCTCGCAGGCGCGTTTGGCCATCGCTGCGCGCTCTTCGGGCCGCGCAAGGTAGTGATCGATCTTGTCGATCATGTCGGCCATCGTGGTGAACGAAGCCACCTCGGTCTTTGGATCGAAGACGTCGGCGAGGGCCGGTGTGTCGGTGATTTGGAACGCGCCGATGGCGGCCACCTCGAAGGTGCGTTTGTTCGTCCCTGCGATCTCCGCGTAGTGGTTGGCGTTCACGACAATCTTCGCGGCCGTCATGGCCTTGCACTTGTCTTCCCCGGCCACGTAGGTGCCGGTGTGGTGCGCGAAGATCGGGTGCTTTAGCCACGCGGGCGGGCCCTTGCCCCACATCTTGAGGTCGCGCCCCTGGAGCCCCGCGAGCTGCGCCGCGCGGAACGAATGGGCGTTGCCCGCGATGGTCAGATCGCAGCCGTAGAAGCGCTGTTCTTCGGCGGTCAACGTGACCGGGTGGTGGAGCGCCGGATCGCAGGCCTGGGGCAGGTAATAGACGTGCTTGTGGCTGAGCTTGTCTCGGACTTTGTCGACGATGTAGCGGTCCTTGAAGAAGAGCGCGTCGTAGTCGGCGGTGAAGAAATAGCCGCGGCCGAAGTTGGCGATGTGGTCCGAGAAGACCCCGACGAGCTTGGCGCTCGGGTGGGCCTTGCGCAGATCGTCCACCGTCTTCGGAGGCAGGGCCTCGATGCACGTGATGAGCACGACGTCGGGGGCCGCGTCGCCGACGGCGCGCACCAGGCGAGGCAGGGCGAGCGCGAGGGGCTCACGCAGCACGAGGTTGCTGAGCGTGGAGACGGCACTGTTGAACGTGCCGTAGCGGCCCCGACCGAGCAGCGGCAAGAGCGCCGGCGCCGCGCTCCACGGATCAAAGATGGAGACGTCGTAGTAGGGACCGAGCGTGCGCGCGTAGCTGTCGATGACCGTGTCGAACAGCGCGTGACCGACGAGCAGCACGCGTCGCGGCACGGTGCGCGCGGTCATTGTTTGACCTCAAACGACTTTTTGGCGACCACCAGGCCGAGGATGCCCACGTAGCGCGACGCGCTGAGCGGCTTGAGCAGCGGCCGTTTGTCGAAGGACGAGGCCTCGAAGAAGATGGGCTGGCTGACGCTCGAAAAGCCGGCGCCGCGGAGCAAGTCTGCCATCTCGTCGTGGTCGAGGATGTGCCGCGTGACGTCGAGGTGGCGCGATCGCGCGCGGAACAGGGCGCGCGAGAGCCAGCGAAAGAGGCTATGCTTGTTCGAGTAGCTGAGCACCAGGGCGCCGCCGGGGCGGAG
>CAYLJT010000786.1:0-3965 GCA_964383995.1 uncultured Polyangiaceae bacterium | reverse complement strand
TAGCCTGAGCCCGCCCGAACCCCGGTGGGCCGCCTCTAGCCTGAGCCCGCCCGAACCCCGGTGGGCCGCCTCTCGAGCAGGCCTGGCAAGGAGAGCACGACGATCGCGGCGATCATCAGACCCGCGCCGACAACCTCAGACGTCGGCATGGTGGCCGCCCCCGTCCACACGATCAGCGCGGCCGTGGCGAGGAGCCCTGCGAGCACGCTCGACGCGCGATTCACGGGCACGCAGAAGGTGTTCTCGCGCTTGTCGAGCAAGATGAGCCCGCCGAAGATGCCGGTCCCCTGCGACAGGAGGCCGACCAGGATGCCGAAGAGGACGGCGCCGCTCGTGAAGAAGCTGGTGAAGCCCGCCCGAACCTGGGTGCCCATCGAACCCGGGCCGAGGAGCGCGATGCCGGCCAAGAAGACCACGATCGCGGGGGTCGCGACCATTTGCTCTTCGACGAAATAGCGCTTCTTTTGCTCGATCTGGTCGGACTTGGCCAGCCGGCTCATGAAGCGCAACCTGACGAAATACGAAAGGAGGTAGATCGCCACGTCAAGCGTGGCCACCAAGGTCAACGTATACGAGCCTGATCTGGAGAACGCCGCCAGCAGCGACGCCAGGCTCAGGCCGAGGGCCGCCCAGGAGTACCCGCGCACCCTGCGTCGACTAACGAGGTCAACCAGGGGCGCCATTACCAGCACGCCGCCCCGCATGAGCAACATCATGAGGACGATGGACACACCCTCGAAGGTGTAAGCCAAGGTCGTCGTCGCGATGATCGCCGCCGTGGCGAGACCCGACAGGAAGGTGTAGAGGGTCGGAAAGGGAACACGGATACCGAAAAATAGGCGATGATTTGCGTGCTTCCACCATCCAATGGCGGTGAGGAAGGCGGCCATGCCCACCAGGGAGGCCATGGTCGTCACGGGTAAGATTTCGAACCCCGATACGCTGCGTGTCATCCCCGGCAGCGCCCCTTTGGAGAGGAGCTTGGCGAGGGCGCTGTAGGGCGCGTAGCACGCGAAATAGCCGAAGGCGTAGAGCCAGATGGAGGCGTCCTGTTTTTCCTTCTGGCTCTTCATGTTCGTTCGTCCTGAAGATCAGGCCTCGGGGGGCTCGTAGGCGCGTTGATCTTCGATAGGCTCGATGTGTGTCATGACAAAGGTTCGAGGCCCGGTCTCGCGGATCGCGGCCTCGATGCGCTCGACGAGGTCGTGGCCCCGTTGGATCGACCAGCTTCCTGGCACGAGCACATGCAAGCTGACGAAGCGCCGGGAGCCCGACTGCCGGGTCTTGACGGCGTGCCAAGTCACGTCGTCGGTGCGAAAGGGTGCGAGCTTGGCTTCGATCGCCTGCAGCTCCTCCGTGGGCAGGGCGGTGTCGAGGAGGCCGCTCGCCGAACGTCGGACGAGCTTGAATCCGGCCCAGAGGATGTGCACCGCGACGGCCATCGCGATCACCGGGTCGAGCCGATTTTCACCGGTCAGCTTGACGGCGCCAACCCCCACGAGCACCCCGACGCTCGTCCAGACGTCGGTCATCAGGTGGTGACCGTCGGCTTCGAGGGTGATCGATGCGTGCTCCTTTCCCGCGCGAATCAGGGCTCGCGCGGCGACCAGGTTCACCGCCGAGGCGGCCACCGACACGGCCAGGCCAACCCCAACCTCGGTCAGCTCGACCGGGTTCACGAAGCGGGGGATCGCCGACACGATGATAGTAAGCGCGGCAACGAAAATCAGGGCGCCTTCCAGGCCGCTCGAGAAATACTCGACCTTGTCGTGGCCATGGGGGTGCTCCGCGTCCGGCGGGAGGGACGCGAAGCGCAGCGCAAAGAGGGCCACGATGGCGGCCACGAGGTTCACGATGGACTCGAGGGCGTCCGACAAAAGGCCGACCGATCCGGTCAGGACGTACGCCGTCGACTTCAGGGCGATGGTGACGACCGCCGCGCCGATGGACATCCACGCGTAGCGCGCGAGGGAGCCCCGGGAGGGCCTAGCGGAGGTAGGCGCGGACATGGATGTAGGTCCAGAACGCCTGAGGAACAATGCGCTCCGCGAGGGCTTCGACGGTGCTGACGATGCTGCAGACGGTGTGGTTCTCGGCAAGGTCGGGGGCGCCCATGCGAGGGTGGAATACGATGCGATGCACCGGGAGCGGCTGCATGCGCGTCACCGACGCGATGCGGAAGTGACGCTCGATCAACCCTCGCAAGAAGGGCACCGTCGACCGCAGCTCGCCCCGCTCTTCGCGGTGCGTGAGCGCGTGAAGGGCAATGAGGGGGTTGTAACGGCAGGGCTCCAACACGTCGAGGCGCCCGCCCGCTTCGAGCGCCCGCGCGCACTCCTCGAAGGCGCGCGCCGGCTCATCGAGGTGGTGCACCACGTCGCGCAGCAGCACGTGGTCGAAGGCGCCCGTGGGGAAGGGAAGGTCGTAAATCGAGCCGACCTCGAAGTGACACTCGGGAACCGCGGCTTGCGCGAAGCGCACCTTGTCCTCGAACAAGTCGACGCCGACGGCACCCTTTGCGCCGAGGTGCAAGAGCGTCGCTCCTTCGCCGCAACCGATGTCGAGGGGCCGCTGCCCGAGGGGCAGAAACGCCTGGCTCAAGAGCTCTCGCTCCCGCTGCGAGACGAAGGGAGCCTCCGTCTGAAACCGAAAGTGCTCGGGATCGGCCGCTTGAAAGGCCTTCTCGGTGTCATTCGCGAGGGTGTTCGGGGGAGCCACGACGGGCGTTCGTAACGCGGCGCCCCCCGAATGGCAAACCACATGGGCTTTCGAGCGTGATAAGCTCCTAGGATGCGCAATTCGGTGTTGCATTGGGCGTTGCCCGTCTTCTGTGCTTGGGCCTTGGGGGTGGCGGGCTGCGGTGGCGATTCCGAGGGGACAACCTCGGTGTCAAGCACTTCGACCGGGGTTGGCGGGCAGGGCGGCGCCAGCTCGTCGACCGGTGAAGGGGGCGACCTCACGACCGTGGGGACCGGGGGCTCGGGGCAGGGGGGCGGTCAGGTGGTGGACGTCTGCGTGGGCATCGACTGCCCCGATGATCAGCACTGCGAAGACGTCATGGATATGGGCACCTGCGTGAACAACACGTGCGCAGACCTCAACTGCGGCCCTACCGAGATCTGCCAAACGACCGAGGGTGGCGGCGCCATCTGCGTGGATATCGGCTGTTCCAACGACACCGAATGTCCAGAGTCGCAATATTGCGACGGCGTGATCTGCCAGGACGACAACTGCGTCCCTGGCGACCAAAAGTGCCTGGGGGATCAGCTCCTCGAGTGCTCGACGAATGGGTTCGCCTACATCGTACAGTACACCTGCGGCAGTCAGGCCTACTTCCTGTCCACGTGCACCGAAGACGGGATGGGGCACGCCACCTGCGGTTGTGAGGACGACTGGGACTGCCCCGCTTACACCGCGTGCGAAGTGGGCGTCTGTACAGGAACGGGCCAGGCCCCCACCTGCTCCCTCCCGCCTGTCCCGTTCGCCAGCGCCCTGCCCGTCAACGAGATCCTCTGGGGCGGCACGGGCTCGGGGGCCGTGAACAACCTGGCGGTCAACGCGCCCTTCCCGTCGTCATCGCAGTCGAGCGTGGCGCCCATCGTGGTGAACCTCGACGACGACAACGGGGACGGCCGCATCGACGAGCTCGACTTCCCCGAGATCGTCTTCATGACGTATTGCAATGTCGACATCTCGGTCAATGGCATCGTGAGGGCCATTCATGGCGGCGGGCCGAACAAAGGGAAGGACTTCTTCGCTACCTGCGGGAGCACCGTGTGGCACGAGGGCGACGACCTTGCCATGAGCTGCGCCTGCTCCTCCGCCGAGGGCAACTCGACGGCCATCCTCGCCGTGGGCGACCTCGACTACGACGGAGTACCCGAGATCGTTGTGCCCAACGAGAGCTCGGGCTTTACTATCCTCGACAACACGGGCGTGCCGATCGTCACGGCCAACAACCTGTG
>CAYLJT010000785.1:0-3997 GCA_964383995.1 uncultured Polyangiaceae bacterium | reverse complement strand
CTTGGTCCCCGACCTTTACTTCTGGAAGAGCGCCAAATGGCTCACCGGCATTCGCTTCGTGGCGCGCGATCAGGCCGGCTATTGGGAGACCCGCGGCTACCACAACCACGCCGATCCGTGGACCGAGGAGCGCTATGGCTGAAGGTGCGAGCGCCGCGGAGCGCGACGTCCTGGCTCCGAAGCGCGTGAAGAAACCCTTCGTTCGCCCATGGATCCGCGCCATCCACCGGGATCTCGGCTACCTCGCTGTGGGGCTCACGTTGGTCTACGCGGCGAGCGGCCTGGCGGTGAATCACATCGCCGACTGGGATCCGAGCTTTGAAGCCTACGAAGAAGCGCACGAGCTTGGGCCCCTCCAGGGCGACGACGACGCCATCGCAAAGACCGTCGCCGACAAGCTGGGCGTTGCGGGGCCCCTCCGCGATGTGTACCGCGTGTCCGAGACACAAATCGACGTGACCCTCGACAAGCGCTCGCTGCACATCGACCCGACGACGGGCCATGTGGTGGACGAAGGGCAGCGCCCGCGGTTTCTGTTGCGCGCCGCCAACTGGCTGCATCTCAACCGCGGCAAGAAGGCCTGGACGTACGTCGCCGATTTCTACGCCGCCGGCCTGCTTTTCCTGGCCATCTCGGGCCTATTCATGATCCCGGGGCGCAAGGGTTTGGTCGGGCGCGGGGGCATCTTGCTCTTGCTCGGCGCGGGGATCCCCGTCGCCTACGTGGTGTGGTCGGGCGGGCCCGATGCGCCCAAAGAGCCCGTGTCGACTATGCTCCCCGAACGATGAGCACCCGCAAACGGTCCGCGCGTCGCGCGGCCGATCGCACGTCCGAAAAGCTCACGCGCGATCTCGAACGGCTGGCGCTGCTCTCGCCGGGGGGCGCGCCCGAACGGCCCATCGTGATCGAGACGGCCATCGCCATCGATGGCCGCGCGCGGGCCACGCCGTGTCCCGTGTGCAGCGGCGACGTCGACCTCGAAGATCACACCGCCGAGACGCTGAAGGGCGTGCGGTTGCGCCTCGCGCACGTGCGCTGTCGCCTATGCAAGCGGGCGCGCGTCATTTATTTTGAGGTCAAAGGGTCGATGCCGAGCTGACGGTTGGTGCGGCCGCCGGCTCGTCTTCGTCGACGTCGGGCAGGTCGCGCGGCACGGGCTTCGTGCCCGGATCGCGCCGCACGTCGGTCTCCACCACGCCGTCGCGAAGGGTGACGACCCGCGGCATGGCGTCGGCGAAGGCCAGGTTGTGCGTCACGACGATGATGGTCGTGCCGTGCTCGCGGCTCACGCGGAAGAAGAGGTCGTGCATGTCGGCGCTGGTCTTCGAGTCCAGGTTGCCCGTGGGCTCGTCGGCCAGGATGAGCTTGGGCGACAACACGAGGGCGCGCGCGAGGGCGACGCGTTGTTGTTCACCACCGCTCAGCTCGCCCGGGCGGTGCGTGGCGCGATTCTTCAGGCCGACCTCGTTCAACAGCGCGAGGGCAGGGGCCTCCATGTCGCGGCGACTTCGCCCTTGAATCAGGCCCGGCATCATCACGTTTTCGAGCGCGTTGAACTCGGGGAGCAGGTGGTGAAACTGGAACACGAAGCCAATCGTGCGATTGCGGATGGCGGCGAGGCGGCTCGAAGACAGACCGACGAGCTCGTCGTTGCCCAAACGAATGCGGCCACGCGTCGGCAGATCGAGGGTGCCGATGCAATGCAAGAGCGTGCTTTTGCCGGCCCCCGAGGGCCCCACGAAGGCGACGACCTCGCCCTGGTTGATGACAACGTCGATGCCCTTCAAGACCTCGAGCACGCGTCCCATGTGCAAGAACGACTTGTGAAGATTCTCGACGACGATGAGGGGCTCGGCCATCGGTTGGGTTCTCACTCGTAGCGAAGCCCGTCGACGGGCGAGAGCTTGGACGCCGTGCTTGCGGGATACAGGGTGGATAGCGTGCAGATGACCATCGCCGCGAGAGCGACCAGCGCGTAGTCGGCGCCGTTCACGTTCACGGGCAAACGGTCGATGTAATAGACGTCGGGATCGAGGCGCACACCGAACCACGAGAGCCCGGTGCAAGCAGCCAACGCGGTGCCCACGCCGAACACCGTGCCGATGGCGCCGATAATCACGCCTTCCAACACGAAGATGCGCATGATGGCGCTGTCGGACGCGCCGAGCGCCTTCAAAATGGCTATTTCTTTGCCCTTTTCGGTCACCATCAAGAGCAGCGTGCAGACGATGCAGAAGCTCGCGACGGCGATGGCGATCGACAAGATGATGAAGGTCGCGATTTTTTCGAGGGCCAGGGCGCTGAACAAATTCTTGTTCATCACCTTCCAGTCGCGCACGCGCAGCGCTCGGTCGGCCTTCACCAGGTCCGTAACCTCGGTCTCCGCCTTGGCGGCCTCGACGAAGGGCGCGATCGCTGTGCCCACGAGCGGCTCGGACTCCTCGACGCGCTCCGGATCGGGGATACGCACGTCGATGTGCGTGATGCGGTTGTCGAGCCCGAAAAACTCCTGCGCTACGTCGATCAGCACGTACGCGTGAGAGGCGTCGTACTCGTACATGCCGCTGTAGAAGATGCCCGCCACGCGAAAGCGTCGCGCCTTCGGCATCACGCCCGACGGGCCGAGCTCACCGATGGGCGAGAGCAGCGTGATTTCGTCGCCCACCAGCACATGCAGCGACTTCGCGAGCTCGCGGCCCACCAAGATGCCGGGGTACACCTTGAGCTGTCGTTTGAGGTAGTCGGACACGGTCGTGTCGCCGCCGCTCGGCACGCGAATGTCCGGTCCCTTCAGGTAGGGCTCGCCGTCGGGGCCTCGGCCGATCGCTTCGGTCGCGGGCAATTCGACGAGCTTCTCCGGCGTCGCGAGGTACTCGAGCTGGCCGACCTCGAGGTTGTCGCGAATGTCGATGACCTGCCCGATGCTGTTGATGTCGATGCCGCGCACCAGGACGCCTGCCGTGTTCGAGGACGACGAGCCCATCGCTTCACCCGCCACCACGGGCGTCGCCGCGCCGCCCTGCGAGGCGAGGGCGATGCGCACGGCATCGAGCTTGGGCTCCCAATCGCCGAACCCCCCGGTGCGCGTGGAGTCGACGACCACATGGGCGTTGTTGCCCAGGATCTTGCGTTTCAAGTCGTGTCCGAAGCCGCCCATGATGGACGTGACCGAGCACAGCGCGCAGGAGCTGACCCCGACGCCGAGCATCGAGAGCACCGAAATAACCGTCAAAAAACCGCTTTTTGTGGCCCGAACGTGGCGCGCACCAACAAACGAAGTGAACGAGCGCCGCTCCAACGCGTCGAGGGCCATCGGCAAAAGCGCCGAGAGAATCGCCAGCAAAAACAGCACGGCCGAGACCAGCGCCCCGATGCGAATCAGCTCTTGGCTCAGGCGAAACGGCGCCGAACGACCGTCGGGGAGCCGTGCGCTCAGCGTCGCCAGCACCGCGAACACGGGGCCGAGGGCCGCGCCCACCCACAGCAAGACGGCCCGCGCCACGCTCGTGGCGAGGCGCCGCATGCCGCGCACGGCGAGCAGCACCGTGAACGCGAGCACGGCGATGTAGAGGGCGATAAGGGAGGGATCGGAGGTCATTAGGCGCGGGCCTGGGGATCGTCGTCGTCGGCCAATTGACCGCCTTTTCGCAGGGTGCCGCCGGACGCAGCCAAGAGGTAGGCCTCGATGAACTGATCGATGTCGCCGTCGAGGACGGCGTCGACGCCGCCCGTCTCTGCCGCGGTTCTGGTGTCTTTCACGAGTCGGTAGGGCGCTAGCACGTAGTTTCGAATCTGGCTCCCGAAGTTGATTTGGCTCTTCTGCGATTCGCGCACCTGGGCCGCCGCCTCGCGCCTTTCGAGCTCCATCTCGTAGAGCTTCGCGCGCAGGGTTCGCAGCGCCATCGCCCGGTTTTGGTGCTGGCTACGCTCGGCACGGCACACGATGTTGAGCCCCGTGGGGAAGTGCTTGAGGCGCACCGCGGTCTCGACCTTGTTC
>CAYLJT010000784.1:0-3998 GCA_964383995.1 uncultured Polyangiaceae bacterium | reverse complement strand
CCGCAAAAGGCTCTCACGCTCGGAGAGGGCGGCCACGGCTCCCGCCCGATCTCCCCGCGCGATGCGCTGCGCGGCGTCTGCCAGCGTCTCGCCCGACAAAAAGCCCTGAACGGTGCGCGCCACGGAGGGGTCGACGGACGCGCCGCTGTCGGCGTCGCTCTGCCCAAAGGGAACGCTCAGCGGTCCCTCGTCCACGACGTTCTTCTTGTTCAAGCGGTCCTTGTATTTCAGCTCCACCGAGGCGAGCTTGCGCGTGCCCGAGCCGGCGGGGACACGCAGCTTGACGAGCACGGCGTGGGCGTCGTCGCGCGCAAATGCGGGGATGAAAAAGCGCATTCCGCCCTCGGCGTCGTCCTTACGATCGGCCTTGATACCATCGCGCTGTTCGGCTTGCTTGTCGGCGGCGACCTCAATGGCGCGAACGCGAGACGCTTCCATCTGGGTCAGCAGGCGCGAGCCGTACACGCGCAAGAGGTCCACATCGGGCTGCAAGCGGATACGGATCTCCACCGCGGTGGCCACGGGATCCAGGCGTTTTTCCAGCTCGGAAGCGAGGGCAGGAGCGATCTGCTCGGGGTCCCGCAGGTAGTAGTAGCCCCCCGCACCGTCGCTCGCGATGTCGCTCATCAGCTCGCCGTCGTAGTCGCTGCCGAGACCAAACGAGCTCGTCTGGATGCCACCCTGGAAGGCGTCCAGGGCGAGCTTGGACAGCTCGGAGCGGTTCGTAATGCCGGCATTGGCCCGACCGTCCGACAAGAGCAGCACGACACGTACGGCGTCCTCCGGCGCCCCTCGCCGTTGGGCCTGTTCGTAGCCGAGACGCAGCCCTTCCCCGATGTTGGTGCCGCCGCCCTCTTCGATGGTGCGGATGGTGTTCTTGACCGCCGCGCGGCGGGCTCCGATGAGGCCCCCCGGCACCACGACCTTGGCGTCGCTAGAGAACGTAATCAACGAAAAGTCGTCCTTTTCGTCGAGCTTGTCGACCAAAGCCAGGGCCGCGTCCCGCGCGCGCGCCATGGGCTCGCCGCGCATCGAGCCGCTGACGTCGAGCACCAGATGCACCGAAAGTTGCGGTCGCGGAGGGGCCTTCTCGCTCGCCTGGAGGCTTACTCGCAGGTGCACCTCACCGCCCGCCGGAGGCAGCTTACCTCGCTCCAGCTCGGCCCGGATGGCCAGGGCCTTGTCCTTGGGAGGATCGAGCTTCGCCGCGTAGCGAGCGCCCACATCCCCGACCAGCTCGCGCTCGCCCTGGGGCACGATGCCGCGGCTCACCGCGGCGTCGAACGCCGCCAGGTGCCCACCTCCAGGTCGGTAGGTGGTCGCGAAACGCCCGTTGGGATCGATGGTCGGAACCGGCGTGGGCGCGTCGAAGCGTTCGGACGAGCCCCGCGCTCCCAGATCCTTGCCATAGCCCTGCCCGGGACGGTTGCCGAGCTCGGTCCCTCCCCCTCGAAGACCATCGGACAACGCAGCCTCAGCCGCGGGAGGAGGAGCCGCCGCCAGCTTCGCCGGCTTCCCCGCGATATCCCCTTCCCCCTTCCTTGCAGCACCGTTCGCGGCCGCACCGTTCTCGCCCACCTGGCTCGTGTCCACCTGCTCGGACGAGGGCTCGCTGCTCCTTGTACATCCCCCGAGCCCCACCCCGAACAGCCCCGCCCACACCAGGGCTATCAGGAAGGTGATTCGCTGCACATCGTTCACTCGCATGGTCGTTCTCCCGGCGACGGACACGCCGCCCGTCGACGCAACGATCTACGTGGCGACCGCCTCGCGGCTTACGTCCCCCCCGCCACTACACACGCGCTGGAGGACGAACACGCGCAAATATCGCCTAATTGCCGCGGGACCGCCATGCGAATTAGTTCGGCGACCCTCACCTTCAAGGGGCGAGCGGCCTTGGACAACGCCGACCAACCTCCGCTTGGCTGCCTACGGTGGAAAGGGTGCAAACGGACTGCCATCTGGAAATCGAAGGCCTGAGGAGATGCGAATCCCCCTGGGCTCAGCCGAAAGTCCCGCGGACGCGGCCAGCTTGTGGAAATTCTGGGAACGGTCGGTCATGGCAGACGCCACGTACATGAGCTCCAGCTCGCGCTGGGTGGTGCGCTGCAGGAGCATCTTGACCGTGGCCGAAATCTCCGCGTCAGGGTCGTAGTTGGGCAGGGCCAGGGAGCGCGCAAGCTCGTAATATTGGCGGGCCCGCGTGTCGAACTGTTGCTCCGCCCGCTCGGCCCTTCCTTCGAGCGCGCCCGCCGCCGCAATGCTGGCAAGAAGCCCCGAATAGAAGGCGTACTGGACGCCCTGCGAAAATATCGGATCGACGAATACGCCCGCGTCTCCCGCCAGCAAGAACCCGGGTCCGGAGAAGGCGCTCGTGCGGTAGGAGTAGTCGCGGTGGACCCGCAGCGAACCGGCCTCGAAGCTGGCATCCGCGAGCATGTGGCTCATGTACGGTAGCCGGCGGATGGTCTCTTGAAAGTACTGTTCCAGGTCTTTCTTGTCCGCCGAGCCGACCCGATCCGCGCCGATCACCAGGCCCACGCTCGATGTCTTGCGAAGCTGAATGTTCCACGCCCAACCATCGCTCTTGCCTCCGCCGCCATCCAAGCTCGCCACCAGGGTGGTCGGCCCGATGCGCCCACGCTCCGACTCTTCGTGCACCTCACCGTCGATGTCGACAAAGCGGGAACCCTGGAAATAGCCCCAAATCGCGATGTAGCGAAAGCCCGTATCCACGGTCCGCAGACGGAGCTTCTTGGCGAGCACGCCGGTCTGACCCGTGGCGTCGATCAGGTAGCGACCTCGAAACGTGCGCTCCTCGCCGAGGGACGTGCGAGCCACCACCACGCACCCCTCCCGCGAGGGGTCGGCGCGCACCACGTTGTGCTCTTCGAACAGCTCCACCCCGAGCGTACCTGCGTGGCGAAACAACAGCTCATCGAAACGGTCCCGCTCGACGTGCATGGCCGGCTTGGGATAGCCCATGTCCTTGAAGGCAAATTGCCGCAGCTCGCCGCTCCAGTACATGGTGCCGCCCGCCTTGCGAAGGAAGCCCTCGCCTTCGATGGTGTCGACGGCGCCCAAGCCTTCGACGTACCTCCAGAAGTGCGGAATGAGGCTCTCGCCGACCTGGTATCGCGGGTGCTTCGCCCGCTCGACGAGGGCCACGTGGTAGCCAGCCTTGGCAAGGTATCCGGCGGCAGCGCTACCCGCGGGGCCGCCGCCGAGAACGAGGACGTCGTGGGTGGTCGTCATGAGCACTCCTGTCTACCATGAAAACCTTCAGGAAAATGGCAAATCCGCCCGACTTCTGCGGGAGCTTCCCTGGTGACGTGGGTGGGAGCGGAAAGAAAAATGCAGGGCGGTGAGGATTTCTTACCGGAATTTTCTTGGCGAGGACCTTCCCAATGTGCGAAACCCTTCCGGAAGGTGGACGCTCGCTAGCTTCCTGTGCCGCGGAAGCTCACAGGTTCCCCGACCAAGCGCCCAAGAAAGGCAGACCCATGACCAAAGCTGAATTCATCCGCAACTACCCTGACATGTCCACCCGCGACGTCGTCGCGAAGGCCAAGGAAGCCGGCATTTCCATCAGCGAAGACTACGTTTACAAGCTTCGCTCGTTCGACCGGAAGGTCAAGAGCTCGGCTCCATCTTCCCAGCCCGCCGCGGCCGAGACCCCCGAGGTCGTCGCGACGGACACGGCGGCCGAACCTGCCGCCGCGCCCGCTCCTGCGGCCGCCGCACCGGTCAAGCGCACGCGCCGCGCCCGCACCCCGAAGCAGGCCAAACCCGCCACCAAGAGGGCTCCTGCCAAGGCCGCCAAGGCCCCCAAAGTGGCAGCAAAACGCGGCCGCAAGGCAGCGGCAAAGCAGGCGCCCGCCAGCTCGAACACGGGCCTCGAACAACAGTTCGCCAGCATCGCGCTCGACCTTGGCCTGGCCCGCGCCGAATGGCTCCTCAGCAGCCTGCGTGCGCGCCTCACCGCCTTCGCGCTGTAG
>CAYLJT010000783.1:0-3999 GCA_964383995.1 uncultured Polyangiaceae bacterium | reverse complement strand
ACGTGGACCCGCTCTGGGCGGCGCCATGAGCCGCGCAATTCTTGGCGTTCCGATTGCGTCCGTCGCACTCCTCTTGAGCGTGTCCATCGGATGTGCCGATCCGGAGGAAGACCCCTGCAGCGGCACGCCGAGCGCCGAATCGACCTATCCGGTTTCCATCTACTCGCGGCCCCTTGGGGACTATTTCTGCGCGATCCATTCCGGCGGAGGGGTCAAATGCTGGGGTGACAATTTCGGAGGGCAACTGGGAGCTGACTTGTCGGGGCGGGTGTGGGTCCCGTCGGTCGTCAAGGGGCTGGCTTGCGTCGAAGAGGTAGCTACCGGAGCTTACACCACTTGCGCGCGCATCGCTGACGGCACCGTGCGATGCGTTGGAGATGACGACTTTGGCATGTTGGGGAATGGCTCGCTCCATGCCACAGGCTACCCAAGCACTGTCCTGAACTTGCACGACGCGTCCGCGATTGCAGGGACGGGGGCCGGCTTCGCCGTCCTGCGCTCGGCTGGGGACGCCTGGGCTTGGGGACAGGTGGACGTGAAGGCGGGGGTTGACCGCCCACGCGCGGTGGAAGGTATGTCTGGACCCTTCGTTGACATTGCCGTCGAGTTGACGGCCATCTGTGGAACACGCGCCGATGGCGGCTTGGACTGCGTGTGCGACGAGCTGCTCGCCACGCAAATTGGTCGACTCTGGTGCATCCCCGAGATCGATCAGCTTCGCATTGTCGGGAGGCTGCACTTCGGGAGTGGATTTGCATGCGCCATCTCGGTCGACGGCCGCGTCTATTGTCTCGGCGACAATGACTATGGAGAGCTGGGGGACGGCACGCAGATCACGCGTGAGGCACCCGCACCTGTCGTGGGCCTGACGGAAGTCCAATCCATCGCGACCGGAGTGGTTCACGGTTGCGCCGTCGATGGTGCGGGAGCGGTGTATTGTTGGGGACGTGGTCCCTGCGCCGGCGCGGGACCCAATGCGGCCGACCCGCAGCTCACGCCCATGCTGGTTCCCTTGCCAAGCCCTGCCATCGAGGTCGCTGCAGCCGAAGGGACAAGCTGCGCGCTCCTGGAGTCTCACGAGGTGTGGTGTTGGGGAAGCGGATACGTCGGCGAGCTGGGGACGCTCGGTCCCCCCGACTACCCCGGAGGACCACGCGGCGGTACGCCGTGTCGACCCGAGCCAATGCCCGTGGAGTGGTAGTTTCCCCATTGTTCCAACTTCCGAAAGCGGAGTTCTCACGCCCCACGACGCCATCTCCCCGATGCTCACGCAAACCGCCAACGAAGCGTTCGACCGGGAGACCTCAGCCCGTTGGGGAGATGCGCCGCGGGTCCAGTTGGCGACCCCCGAAGAGGTGGAGGCTTATGCGCCTCGCCCCGATACCTGGGTAGATGGCCCCAAGCTACCTATCACCGAGTCCGAGGAGCAACCTCCGCCGAACGTTTCCGGCGTAGACATCGACCTCCCCCCGCCGGAGCCCAAGTCTGACGTTCTTATTCTCCAGGACTGGGTGACCCTCTCGGGGCGCGCAGGTAACCTAATTGCGCAGGACGAAACGGGATACGTCGACTTTTCCGAATACCAAGATGTGTACATTCAAGTGGACGTCGGGGCCTACACCCCCGACCAGGCCGTCGCCCTCGAGACGAGCCCCGCCAAGGTGGAAGGGCTCTTTCGATCCATGACGACCATCACCGTTACGGCGAGCGCCATTCATGCCCGCACGGTGCGCTGGTCCAGCGCCACCGTTCCGCCTGCACGATGGATTCGCTTTCGCACAGGCAATCTGTTCGCCGATTGGACCCTCACGTTTCGCATCGTCCTGGTCGGTCTCCGCGCGCAGCGCCGCTTCTGTCCCCAACCCCCTGACTGGATTACACAGGGCGCACCACGTCCGTTCCGCGAGCGTGTACGCGTGATCTACCCGGCGCTGTTGGGGGAGCCGATGCACGAGCCACCTGAGGCGGGGGAGGACCTTGTCCACTACGCGGGTCCTGGGGGCTACGAGCTACCCGACGACATACGTGAGCGCGCGTTCCCGGTCGGGTCTCGTTCGGACTATGCACGCGCCACCGAACTGCATGGAATGTCGCGTTCCGCCTATGGATCAACGCCAATCAAGCGCGGGGAAGATAGCTTGGCCGTGCGCCGCGCATGAAAACCACGCGATAGGCCTGGAGGCCGCACATGCTGGACTTGGACTGGCAGCTCGACATGGATGCCGAGACCTTCGACAACCTCGACCAGGAGTACCGCATAGGACCAAGCTCCGACCAACCGAAGGGCCGTCTTGTCTCTTTATCGCTCTTTGGCAGCCCAGCAAATCCTAGGTACGCGGCGGTGTGGGAGAGTGGGGGGCGCCCGCGAGAGCAACGGATCATTCAGGGCGACAAGGCCTTCGTCCAAAACATGTACTTTTTGCTCCGCGACCTTCTTGGGTTTACGGCCGAGATCATCGCGGCGACGAGCGATGCTAGCGCGACGCACTTCGCCCTCGTGATGCGACGTCGCTACGCTGGCGAGCGAGCGGGCGACGTCACCTGGGACCTGCCTGTGGGAGGTCTTTTCCCCGCAGATCCCGCCACCCCCACCGTCATTCAGACACACCGCAAGGACAACCACCGGTTGTCTTGGGCTGTCTGCTACCGCCGCCCCGAAAGCTCGGCTCCACCGCCGCTAGTCGCTGCTGTGTGGACTCCTCAGCAAGTCCCCGCACGCAACCCCTGGGGCCTGGACGCGGTGGCCGCGTCTCGCTGGACGCCCTGGACCGTCGAGCCGAATGATCCCCCAAAGACCTATCAGAAGAAGTTCGATGCGCACGTGGCTGGGGGCGCTCGCCTGCAGCTCGTTGCGCCCTTCTGCGCCGCGCCGGCGTGTATGGAAGGGCCCTCTCCCGTTGTCGGCAGTGCGGCGAATGACTGGTTCACGAACGTGCGGTATCTCTCCATCTGGTACGGTGACATGATCGGGCCGTGGTGGTGCCGTGTAGACCTAACCAAGGACCAGTGTGAGGCGCTTCGCTACGATCCGCCACCCGAGCTGGAGGGGTTCTCCCCCATTCGCATCATGGCCACCGGAAGCGCGAAGGACCCGCGCTACGCCATGATTTTTGCCACGCGAACCGAGCCACTGCCCAAGTACGCCAAAGTTGTCAAGCCCTACACGCCCGGGGCCATCTTTGGCCCAGGCGACGGTCTTGATGACGACGCGCTTTCGTTCATGGCGCGCAACGGAATTCGACGAGGTCAGATCGCGAGCACGGTGGGGCGGCGCCTCGTGGCGGCGCGGGCGTACACCGTGGCCGAGGCGGGCTACGAGCAGGGAAGAAAAACGGGACATCGCGACGTGTTTCGCCTCGCCAGTGTGAGCAAGACACTGACCGCGCTTCTGGTGATGCGGCGCGTCCAGGACGGGATCTTCGCCGATGTAAACGCCAAGATCGGGCCTTTGATGGGTTGGGGCGGCGTATGGAACGGAGTGACGCTCCGCAACCTGCTGATGCACGTCAACAGTCTCCGAAGTGACGACCCCATCAAGCCGGAATACGACCCCACTGAGCAGGAGTACCTGGATCGCTACAACTTGATGGCCATGTTGGAGCCTCCCGCTGGAGGAGACCCCCTCCAGCCCACCACACTGCCTATCACGGACACGGTCGTCTACGAGCCCCTTCTAAAGGTGACCGATGTTGGTACCGACGGCCTATGGTGCTATTCCAACCCGGGGTTCGAGCTCCTCGGGCGGGTGCTTGTGAACAACGCTGGCCCGTTGGAGGGCCAAATGCCGGCCCTCTTGGGACCGGAGACCGATCTTCGGATTGACCGGCTTCGGCCAGGTATCGTTCGCCTTGCCGATCAGGTCCCCGGAGAGGCATTTTATCACGGCGGCATACCCATGGCGGTAATCGACAAGGTAGGCGGGACCGGTGAGTGGGTGCCCGCTTCCTATGGAGGACGAAACGTTGCCGCGCGGCTCGCCAGCGCTGGTTGGGTCTGCGC
>CAYLJT010000782.1:0-4007 GCA_964383995.1 uncultured Polyangiaceae bacterium | reverse complement strand
TGCGGCGACGAGCCGGTCGTACTCGGCTCGGCTGATGGTGACCGTCTCGGCCTCGGAAAACGCGCCTTTGCGCGACAAAAGCCCCGACAAGCTGGTGCCGTCGACGTGCTCCATCACGAGGTAGCTCAGGCCCCCGGGCGTCTCGCCGAAGTCGATCACACGCACGATGTGCCGCGAGTGCAGGCAGCTGGCGGCCTCGGCCTCGCGCTGAAATCGGGCGCGCATTTCGGGGTCGTGGGCCAGGTCGCCGTACAGCAATTTCAGGGCAAATAGGCTGGCGATGCGCACATGCGCGGCGCGGTACACCTGGCCCATGCCGCCGGCCGCGATGCGATCGAGGACGCGGTAGCGATCCCCCACCACCGCGCCCAAAAACGGATCGTTGATGTCGACACGCGTGGCGGTCCGGTCCCGCGGACAGAAACGCATCGACTGGAAGGCGGCCCCACAGTGCTCGCAAAAGCGCATCGCGGCATACATCGTAGTTCGAATGCACGCCGAGGGCGATTTGCATTCTCCGCCTGATGCTGGTCCGATCCGCCCCCAGGTTGAACGACAGCGAGCAACACGTCGCACCGCGGAGGCCGGGCTCGGTGCGCTTTGTGGCCCTCGGGGGCCTCGGCGAGATCGGGATGAACTGCCTCGCCGTCGAGCAGGACGGCGGCATCATCGTCATCGATTGCGGGGTCACGTTCCCTTCCCAGGACCTCGGAATCGACGTTTATCACCCGCGTTTCGACTACCTCGTGAGCCGCCGCGACGACGTGCGCGCGGTGGTGCTCACCCACGGCCACGAGGACCACGTGGGCGCCTTGCCCTACCTGCTCGACCTCGTCGATGTGCCCGTCTTCGGTCCCCCCCACGCCCTCGCGCTGGCCCGCCTTCGCCTCGAAGAAAACGGCTTTTCTCCGCGAGAAATGCGGCTTCTTCCCACCACCGTCGGGGTCCCCTTCGAGGCCGGTCCGTTCGTGATCGAGCCCCTGCGCGTCACGCACTCCATCGCCGACGCCACCGCCTTGGCCCTCACCACCGCCGCGGGCCTCGTGGTCCACACCGGGGATTTCAAGCTCGATCCCAACCCCATCGACGGCGAGCTGACCGACGAGGCGCGCTTCCGTGCGCTCGGGGATCAGGGGGTGCGCTTGCTGTTTTCGGACAGCACCAATGTGGACTCACCGGGCCACACGAACAGCGAGGGCGAGGTCGCGGCGGCCCTCGAAGAACTCATTTTGGCCGCTCCGCACCGCGTCGTGCTCGGCATGTTCGCCTCCAACGTCCAGCGCCTGATCGCCGCCGGCCGCATCGCCGCCCGCGCGGGTCGCAAGGTCTGCCTGCTCGGACGCAGCGTCTTGAACCACACGCGCGCGGCCCGCGACGTCGGGCGCCTGCCCTGGGCGAGCGACCTGATCGTCCCCCCCGAAATGGCCTCGAGCATCCCCCGCGAGCGCTTGCTCGTCATCGCCAGCGGCACACAAGCCGAGCGCAACGCGGCCCTGCGCAGGCTCGCCCTGGGCACGCATCAAAACCTGCGGCTCGATCCCGACGACACCGTGATCCTTTCGAGCCGCGTGATCCCGGGCAACGATCGCGCTGTCTCGGACCTCGTCGGGGATCTGTTGCGCCTCGGTGTGCGCTTGATTCACCGCCCCGTCGATCGCCGCATCCACGCGAGCGGCCACGCGCAGCGCGACGAGCAGCACACGATGATCGCCTGGACGAGACCCGAGGCGTTCGTCCCTGTGCACGGCACCCTGCATCACCTCAAGGCCCACGCCCAGCTCGCGCAGGACGCGGGCGTGCCCGATGTGCTCGTGATCGAAAACGGCGAGCTTACCGAGCTGAACAACCAGGGTTTGCGCCGCGTAGGCGAGGTGCCCGTGGGGCGCGTCGCGGCCTACCGCGGCGAGGATTTGTCCGAGACGGTGGTGAAGCAACGCATCGAGCTGGCGCGGGTCGGCACGGCCGTCGTGGCCCTGGTGCTCGACGCCGACGGCGAAATCGTTGGAGTACCAAAGATTGTCACGCGCGGCGTGCTCGGCGAGGACGCGGGCGACACCGTGCACGACGCGTCGCGCGCCGTTTTGCGCGCCCTTCGCGACCTCGACGCGCGGGCGCGGCGCAACGACGCGACGGTCGTCGAGGTGGCCGGCCGCGCGGCGCGGCGCGCCATCGAGCAGCAGACGCGCTCGCGTCCCCTCGTCGACGTGGCCATCACGCGCCTCGAGCACCGCCGGCGCCCATGAGCCCTCGCTCGCATGTCACGGCCCACGATCACGTCGAGCCGCTGCTGCGCGCGCTGATCAAGAACGTCGAGGCCACGGCAAAACGCGTGGTTTCTTCGGCGTCGCCGCTGTCGCAAGGGCCCGACGCCGAGGCCGTGCACGACTTCCGCGTGGCCCTGCGCAAGCTGCGCACGGTGCTGCGACCGCTGCGGCCTTTGTACGGCGATCAAGCGCTGCGGAAGCTGGGCCGCGAGCTCGGCGAGGTGGCGGACGCGTCGGGGCTGTTGCGAGACGAAGAGGTGCTCGAAGAGCTGATGCGCGGGCTTCCCCTCGACGACGCGAGCCGCGCCGCCGTCGACACGTGGTTGCGCGGGCGGCGCCCTAGGCGTCGCGCGCTCCTTCGCGAGCTCAGCGCCCACCTCCGGCAGCGCGGCGCCCTGCGCGGCGCGCTCCAACGGCTGCGCCGCCTCCTCCTTGATCACGAGCAAAATCCCCCACAAATCCCGCTGCTCATCGAAGATCTCGCGTGGGACGCGGTGCACCTCGCGATGGTCGACATGGCGAGCCACCTCGTCGCCCCCATCGAAGACGGCCTCGCCATGCACAACCTCCGCATCCGCTGCAAAAGGCTCCGTTACTGCGCGGATCTCTTCGCGGGCGTGCTCCAAGAGCGGGGCGCGGAGCTGCAGCGCATGGCCGCGAAGCTTCAGCGAAAGCTCGGAGATTTGCACGACATCGACGTCGCCATCGAGCGCGTGCTCGGGGCCCGCACGCTGCCCCCCGAGACGCGCGACGTGCTCATCGTGGTGCTGCGCGCCGAGCGCGAAACCCAAGCCACGCGGGTGCGCGAGGCGATCGTGGCCCTGGGACCCGGTTGGCTGGCGGCACCGAGCAGCGTCACGCCGCCGTGAGATTACGGCGGATTTGCGCAGCTCAAGCCCGCTCGAACAGCGTGGCGATGCCCTGCCCGACGCCAATGCACAGGGTCGCGATGCCCGTCCGCGCGCCGCGATCGCGCATGGCGTAGAGCAGCGTCGTGGCGATGCGCGCGCCCGAACAACCAATGGGGTGGCCGAGGGCAATCGCACCGCCGCGCACGTTGACCTTCGTCGGATCGAGCTCGAGCCCTTGGATGCAGGCCAGCGATTGCGCCGCGAAGGCCTCGTTGAGCTCCACGAGATCGACGGCAGAAGCCGCCACGCCCGTGCGCGCTGCGAGCCGTTTGCAGGCCCAAATGGGCCCCTCACCCATCACGTTCGGATCGAGCCCCGCGGTCTGCGACGCCACCACGCGCGCGAGCGGCGTGAGCCCCTCGGCCTTCACCACGTCTTCCGACGCCAACATCAGCGCGGCCGCGCCGTCGTTGATCGGCGACGACGTGCCCGCGGTGACCGACCCGCCCTTGCGAAACACCGGCTTGAGCTTGGCGAGGGCCTCGACCGACGCGTCCTCGCGCACGCACTCGTCGCGCGAGAACAGCACCGCTTCCCCCTTTTTTTGCGGCACGGGCACGGGCGCGACCTCGGCTTCGAAGGACGACGCTGCCCACGCGGCCGCCGCCTTCTGGTGCGAGGAGAGCGCGAACAGATCCTGCGCCTCGCGTGAAATGCCCCATTTTTCCGCAACATTTTCCGCGGTCTCACCCATCGATATGAGCTCAAACCGTTTTTCCATGCGCGGGTTCGGGTAGCGCCAGCCGAGCGTCGTGTCGTAAACGGTCGGTGCCGTGCGCGAGAAGCGGTCCTCCGCTTTGGGCATCGAGAACGGCGCGCGCGTCATGCTCTC
>CAYLJT010000781.1:0-4010 GCA_964383995.1 uncultured Polyangiaceae bacterium | reverse complement strand
CCCAAGACAGGCGCGCTGCTCAACCTTGCTGTTTGCGAGCAGGGTGCGGGTATGCACGCCAGTGCCTGGGCGCACTTCATCTCGGTAGTGAACCTGGCAAGACGCGACGGCCAGGCCGATCGCGAGGCGTTCGCCAGCGAGCAGGTGCAGCTCCTCGAAAAGCTGCTCACGCGCGTCACCGTCACTGCGTTCCCCGAGGGGGTCACCGTCACCTTCGATGGCAAGCCCGTGGAGCGTGCCGCCATCGGTCTGGCCGTGCCCGTTGACCCCGGTCCACACCGCTTGACCGCGAGCGCACCAGGCAAACAGGAGTGGTCCACCGTCATCCAGGCCCCCGCCACCAAAGCCGACCTTTCCGTGTCCATTCCAGCGCTCATCGACGCCCCGCAGGCCGCGCCGGTGCCGGGTCCGTGGGTAGCCCCCCAAGCCCACAAGCCCACGCCAGAGCCCGATCGCGGATGGAGCACCCTGACCATCGCAGGCTTCGCCGTCGGCGCTGCGGCTGCCATCGGAGGTGGCGTCACCGGTGGCTTGTCCATCGCCAAGACGAGCGACATCAAGGCCACCTGCCGGGACACCAGCTGCCCGGCCTCGCAGAGCGGTGCCATCGACGACGCGACCCTCCTTGCCAACATCTCCAACGTATCCTTCGCGGTGGCCGCCGTTGGGGTAGGCGTGGGCATCGTAGGGATTTGGCTAGGCCCAGACAAACCGAACGACGAGCAACGCGCAGCGACCGAGCTCGTGGTAGGCCCGGGTGCCGTCGGCCTCCGCGGTCAGTTCTGAGGTCCGACGGCATACCCAAGGTGCTCCCCGTGCGACCCCTACTAGCGTCCTTCTTTGCAGCGGCCATGGCCGCAGGTTGCGGCGGTACCGCCGTGGTCGAAGCGGGAGCGGGGGGCGCTGGCGCCACCACATCGACCAACCAGGCCACTTCAAGCTCGTCTGGAATCGGCGGCACCAGCTCGGCGTCCACCGGCAACAGCAGCGCGCCCCGACACGGCACCGCCTTCGAACACGCTCTCGCGTTCAGACGACCGGCGAATGAAGCCCGATCGCGAGCGCCAGCTTACGTTGCCGTACGTCGGTGGTGAGGAAGGCGCTGGTCCTGAGCGCGCGCGCCGCCGCGCAATGGAGGATGTCGAGAGACCTGCATCCGACGGTTCGCGTATGCGAACGGGCGAGGGAATGTGCGTCGCGGAGAACGTCGTCCCACGCGAGGGACGCGCGATGGAGGACCCCGGTGCGCGAGTCTTCCTCGATGAACGCCGCGACAGCACGGACCTGCGCTGCCCGCGCTTCCTTCCGGAACAACTTCAGCTCAAGAGCGTTCGCGAGCTCGAGCTCGTGGAGGCCGATGAACGCCATCGGCTCCCCCGAGACGAGGTCGGCGACCCGCGCGCTCTCTGGCTCGGGGAAATATAGCTTCACGAGACAGCCTGTATCGAGATAGATCATCGGTCGCCGCGCGCTTCCGACACGGTAGCGCTGAGCGATGCTCCTTTGGGCCTCTCGCCCCAAACGCCCCTTGCGCGAGCGACGAAGTCCGGAGAGCTGACGGCCTCGGGCTCGGGTGGAACGAGCCGCGCGACGACCTTGGCTCGTCGCATGACGTTTACGGTTTCCCCCCCTTCGACCCAGGCGAGAACCGCCTTCAGATTGTGCT
Organism: uncultured Polyangiaceae bacterium; assembly: GCA_964383995.1. GTDB lineage: Bacteria > Myxococcota_A > Polyangia > Polyangiales > Polyangiaceae > CAYLJT01. Next base: position 2,344 of record CAYLJT010000781.1, on the reverse strand, counting down.
GCACTTCGCGCACCGTCGCCGTCTTCATGTTAGACATGATGACGCACGACGAGAGCTGGGGTCAACCCTTCGATCGAGGATGACGCGGCTGGGCAATCGAAAAGGCCTCCCGCTTCCACACCCAACCCACCGACGCACCAGCGAGCGCCTTTCGGTGCCGCAAGCGGACCTCAATCCCCAGAGCCTGGGCTTTTCGCCGCGCATCACGTGCACCTCCGCGCAGCGTCGGCGAGCTCCGACGCGACGTTGCCAGTCCAGACGGGAGCCTTCGGGCCACGCTTAGACCGGCACGGGGTCCGCATCGAACAGCGTCGGTGACCTCGCGCGGGCTCGCAAAGGCGGCATCGTCGGGCCCTCCTACCACGTGAGAACGGCCGGAAACTCGGGCATTTGATGCTCGCGTGACGGGCGGGTCTTTGATATCGGTAGGGTGGACGCTGTTTTCCGCGTCACCCCTACCCCCAAGGCCCGCCGCGGAATTTCGCGGCGACCCATCGAGGTTCCCATGGCAAGAGCTCCGCTGCTCCGTTCTCTGCAGGCCCTGTTCAACGACTACCGCATCGCCGAGGCTCGGGGCCTCTCCGTCGAGCATTTGGGGGAGCTCCGCGCCGAACATCGCAGCCAAAAACGCCCGGCCTCCGCGCTCGATCGCAGGCGCTTTTTGGCGGCCGCGGGTGCCGCCGGCGCCACCCTCGCGCTGCCCCGCTTCGCGCGCGCCAAGCCCTCCAACGCCAGCGTCGCCATCGTGGGGGCCGGCATCGCCGGCTTGACCTGCGCGCTCAAGCTCGCCGATCGGGGCATCAACGCCACGGTCTACGAGGCGTCGGGTCGCACCGGAGGACGCATGTTCTCCCACACGGGCTATTGGAACGATGGTCAGGTGAGCGAGTGGTGCGGCGAGCTGATCGACACCGGCCACGCCACCATGAAGAAGCTCATCACGCGCTTCAAGCTTACCAAGGACGACCTCTTGGCCGCCCAGCCACAGGCCGCCGAAGAGACCTACTATTTCTTCGGAGCCCACTACCCACGCAGCGCCGCGTTGGCCGATTTCGCCCCGGTTTACGCCGCCGTCTCGGCCGATCTGACCGCCGCCGGCTACCCCACCTTTTTCGACAGCTTCACCGCCGCGGGGTCGGTGCTCGATCACATGAGCATCTACGACTGGATCGAGACACGCGTCGCCGGTGGCCACACGTCGCCCATGGGTCAGCTCCTCGACGCGGCCTATGCCATCGAGTACGGCGCCGACACCAGCGACCAGTCCGCTCTCAACCTGATCTACCTGCTCGGCTACCAGCTTACGCCGAACCACTTCGATCTGTTTGGCGAGTCCGATGAGCGCTTCCACATCCGCGGCGGAAACCAGCTCCTCACGACCGCTATCGCAGACGCCCTGGGCAGCCAGGTGCAGACGGGCTACTCCCTCGCGAAGATCGCGCAGACCGCTGCGGGTCGCTACGATCTTACCTTCGACGTCGGCACCTCCACCACCACCGTCACCGCGGACTACGTCGTCCTTGCCATTCCGTTCGCCGTGCTCCGCACCATCGACACCAGCCAGGCGGGCTTTGACACGCTGAAAAACCAGGCCATTCAGGACCTCGGCCGGGGGCACAATGGCAAGCTCCAGCTCCAGTATACGAGCCGCCTCTGGAATCAAACGGGCGCGTGGCCCGGGGTGAGCAGCGGCTCCACCTACGCTGACACGGGCTACCAGGCGTCGTGGGAGGTCTCGCGCGCGCAGGCCGGAGCGAGCGGTCTGCTCGTCCTGTACTCGGGCGGCGCGGTGACCGACGGCATGACCACGAGCTCGCCCTTCGCGCCCATCGGCGTCTCTGGTGTGGCCGCCGACGCCGCCGCAGGGCGCGCGCAAATCGAGCCTGTTTTCCCGGGTCTCGACGCCACCTGGAATGGCAAGGCCACGCAATCCCTACCGCACAAGAGCCCGTTCTTCAACGCCTCGTACTCGTATTACCGCGTGGGTCAATACACCGCCTTCGGCGGCTACGAAATCGCGTCGCAGCAGGGCGTCTTCTTCTGCGGCGAGCACACCTCGACGGACTTCCAGGGCTACATGGAGGGCGGCGCCGAGACGGGAAAGCGCATCGCCCGCGCGGTGGCCAAGGAAGTTCAGCACTTCGACGACATGAATGATGAGATCTAAGCGTGGACGTTTGCGCGTGGTAGGCTTTTCGCGGGGTATCGCGTTTGCCAGCTCCCCGATTAGTTCTTCGACCTTCGCAAAGTACGGCGATCTCCCTGAGCCGATTCTATCGACCTGTTTTTTTTGGGAGGCAGGCCCCCGCTTGTGGCTCCTTGGGCCAAGACGACGTCGTCGCGT
>CAYLJT010000780.1:0-4024 GCA_964383995.1 uncultured Polyangiaceae bacterium | reverse complement strand
AGGAGGCCGACGCGTGCACGCTCTCGGGCAACTACAGTGAGCTGAAGTGCAACGACCCTACCGATTGCGGCCAAGGCGAGGTCTGTTGCATCTCCATTTCGAACAACACCCCCGCGTCGAGCTGCGCCGCCGCCTGTCCGTTTCCGTCGTTCGAGGCGTGCACCGCCGCTTCCCCTTGCGTGAATGGCGGCGCCTGCACGCAGACCAGCGTTCCAGGCTATTCGCTGTGCCTTTGAAGGCCTAGAAAGACCCTGCCAATTGGGCCCCTCCACCGTCCGCGTCAGCGCGCACCTGGAGCCCAAAGGAGGTCGACGGGGCCTTGGGATCGGGCTCGTTCAGCAGCCACAACGTGACGCCCGCCGCGGCAAACAGGCCACCTACCGCGAAACCCACCGTGCTCACCGCGCCCAGCGTCTTCCCTTCGTCGACCAAGGCAAGACCGCGCTCGTCGCAGGCCGACGCGTTGGGGCAGGCGGCCTCCAGATCGGCCTTTTTGTTGAGGGTAAGCACGCCAAACACACCACCTACCCCGAGCCCCACGAGGCCCACGGCCCCGGCTCCCAGGGCCAAGGTGGGTAGGGAAGATGGCTTCTCGGGCGACGAGCGGTCCACCCTCTCCGATCCCAACGCCGGGCCCGGGCCCACTCGCAGTCGCCGCTGCTCCCCTTCGCGCAAATCCACTTGAAACGAAGCCTCTTCGTGGCCCTCCGCCTTGACTACCACGCTGTGCGCCCCCGGATCGAGGTCGTGGCTCTGCCGCAGCTTGGGCCCCACGAGCTTCTCGCCGTCGAGAAACACGAGGGAGCTGACATCGCTGCGTTGGAGTAGATCGATGGTAAGATGAGCAAGCCGCGAGCTGACCAACGCGGCGTGCTCCTTGGCGAGCTTGGCCTGGTCGTCTTCCGCCGGGAGCTGCGTCAAGACGGCTTCGAAGCGGGCTTTGGCGCGGACGAGCTGCCCCAGTTGCTCGTCGCACAGGCCCATGTTGAGCAAGGTGCTCGGCCGTGGGTAGGTCGCATAGCTGCTCTCGAAGACGACCAGCGCGTCGGCGTACTTGCCCTGCTTGAAGAGATCGCGCGCGGCCAGAAACAGCGCCTTGGCGCGCTCGATCGACGCCGGATCCATTTCAGCGGCGACCTCCTTCGGGTTACCCTCGGCAAGGACCTCTTCGCAAAAAAACAAGCTCCTTGCCAGGAGCAACAACAGGCATGGAAGCAGCTTGGCTCTCATGAAGCCTCAAAAGCGGTCGGCAGGATCGCCGTTGGGCGAAGCGGCTTTGGGCGGCGCTTGGGTAGCTGTCTTGGGGGGCGCGGCCGGTGTTGGCCGCTTGGGCGTCGCGGCGGTGGTGGCCGCGCTAGCGGGGGGATTGGCCGAGGACACGGGTGCCGCGGAGGGCTCGGGGGCCTCGACCGAAGCGGTCAGAAAAGGCGCCGTGCTGGCAGCGAATGCGGTGGGAAGCGCGGCCGTGGGGGCCTCATCGGCGCGCGCGCTCAGCGCGGGGGAAGGCCGCGAGCGCAGCAAGAACACCGCTCCGATGGCCCCGACGAGCAACACGAAAACCGAAAACCCGAGCCACAGCCAGCGGTTGGAAGGTCGTCCGAGGATGCCGGCCTCGACGGTGACCGGCTTGCCACTGCCGATGTCCAGGGGCCGCACGCTTCTGCCCAAAGGGACGGTCGTCTTCCAGGCCTGCGTGGGAGGATTTGTCTCGGACCGCGCGGGCGCCGCAAATGGAAGGAGCGCAGCGGCCAAGGCCTTGACCGACGGGAATCGATTCTTCGGCTCCTTCTCCAGGCAACGCGAGACGATGTCGGACAGGCCCGCGGGGACATCGGGGCGCACCTCCACGAGGGGCCGGTGCGGGTCGCCAATGACACTGGCCAGGATCGCCATGATGTTGTTGTTCGCGTCGAAGGGCCTATGTCCCGCCAACAGTTCGTACAGCACAACGCCGAGGCCCCAAATGTCCGAGCGCTCGTCGGCCTTGCGCAGGCTTCGCAGCTGCTCTGGCGCGGCGTATTGCGGGGAGCCCGCGAACACGCTGGTCGCCGTCAGCTCGGGGTGGGAAGGCGCGCCCGAGGCCGCCTTTTGCAAGCCCTGAATTTTGGAAAGACCGAAGTCGACCACCTTGACGAGGGGGGTGCCATTCGGCCCGAGGGTCAGGATGAAGTTGCTCGACTTGACGTCGCGGTGGATGATGCCCCGGGCGTGGGCCTCGGCGAGCCCCTCGCAGGCTTGGGACAAATAGGAGACCGCCTCGGCCACCGGCAACGGGCCGCGCAAGCGCAAAAGCTCGCGCAGGTTTTCTCCTTCGAGGTATTCCATGACCAGAAAGGGAGCGCCGTCGGGAAGCTCGCCGACATCCAGCACGCGTGTGACATGCTCGCTGCGCAGCGCGGCTGCCGCGCGCGCCTCGCGCAAGAAGCGCTCACGGACCTCCGCGTCCTGTGCCAGATCGGGTAGCAAAACCTTGATGGCGACCTGCATTTGCAGGCCCAAATGCGTCGCCGCCACGACGAGCCCCATGCCGCCCTGCCCTATCACCCGCTCGACGCGAAACTTGCCCAAAAGCACGTCCCCTCGTGCGAACGCAGGCGTCGAGGGGGGATGGGAAGCGGGCATCGAACCGCAAGCATAGCGAAGGAGCGGGGGCGCTTGTCAATCGTCGAGCGCCTAGGCCACACCGAACAGTCGCGCCAACACCTCGCGTTCGGTGTACAGCAGATCGTAGAGCCCAAAGCCCGCCAGCGCGACACCGTACACGCGCAGCAACGTGGCGCTCTTCATGTGGATGGCGAGCCGCGCACCGAGGTAAGAGCTGGGGATTGTGCCCACGGACAGCGCGAGCACCAGGCTCCAGTCGATGTGCCCCAGGATGGCGTGGGTGATGGTGCCCGGGATAGCGAGGACCGCGGATACCAAGAGGGAGGTCGCCAGGGCCCGCTTGGCTTCCATGCGCGTCCACTGGATGAAGAGCGGTGCGTACAGGACGCCGCCCGTGTTGGCGAGCAGCCCGGCGATGAAGCCGACGCCGAGCCCGATGGTCAGGAGGCGCCCACGGTAGGGCGGCCTCGCCACCTCGGTTGTCTCGGACAAAGGCTCGCGATGAAGCAGGATGCTGACCCCGAGACCGGTGACTACGAGCGCCGTCAGGAGCATCAAGGTGTGGCCACCCACGTAGGGGCTGGCGAGGGATCCGAGCACGGTGGCCGGGAGCCCCGCAGCGCAGGCGAAGACCAGGGCCTGGCCGTCGATCAGCCCCTTGCCGCGGTAGGCGAAGGACGCCGAGACCGTGGTCGGCAGGGCAGCCGGGAGCGGTGATGCCAGAGCCGCGAAGTGGGGCACGTCAAGGAAGATGCGGAGCAGGGGCGTCGTCACCGCGCTCCCTCCCTTGCCGAGCAACCCCGAAACGAAGCCCACCGCGGCGCCCATGCCCGTGGCCGCAACGAAGTAGGTCGTGCCGTGAGCGTCCATGGCGCTCGACACTGCCACGCCGCCGAGGATGGAGCCAGTCGCGCGCGGGGACGGCCGGCGCACCCCATGCGCGCCTTCCACCCCGCCCGTGCAACGCCGTCCGGTTGCGCGGGGTTGCTCTGCGCGCACGCTCGTGATAACGGACCCCCGTCGATGGTCTCCGCGGCACGTTCAGCAAAGCGCCGTCAGCGCTCGGGCAAGGCTCGGCCCGCCGTGCGCTCGCGCTTCTTGGTGCTGGTCGCCGCGCTGATGACGTTCTTGATGAGCGCGGTGCAGCTCGTCAACGTCGCCCACATGATCCTGGTGGTCCACGCCGAGTGCCCCGTCCACGGCGACCTCATGCACGTGGAAGACACCGCTTCCGACGCGTCTCCCGCCCTCGACGCCGCGGTCCCCCAAGACGAGGACCGCGCGGCCCCGGCCACGGCGCAGTGCAGCCCCGACGACCATTGCGACACCGTCGCGTCACGCCAGGCGGCGGCCATGGTCGTCCATGTCTCGGTCGAGACCACCCTGCTCGACGGCTACCTCTTGCCCTGGTCCGTCCGTC
>CAYLJT010000779.1:0-4028 GCA_964383995.1 uncultured Polyangiaceae bacterium | reverse complement strand
AGCTACGACACCGTGTTCGAGACCGAGGGCATGTTGCTCGGCTTCGCGCTCTCGCCGGACGGCTCCGAGCTGCTCTTCGGAGGCCCTGGCGCAGGCCTATTTCGGGCCGATTCGACCACGCTCACGCCCACCCATGTCTCGGACATCAACGTCAAGTGCCTGGCCTGGACCGTCGACGCGCTGTACGCCTGTGGCGACGAGTTCAAAGACGGCTTCACCGTCGGACGCTCGACCAACGGCGGCGCGTCCTTCGAGCCCGTGATGCACCTCGGCGGTATGTGCGGCCCGCTCGTGTGCGCCGACACCAGCACCGTCACCGTCGCCTGCACGGGCGCGTGGCCCACGCTCGAAGCGCAGGTCGGGAGCATCGAGTGCGACGCTTCGGGCTCCGGCGGCGGCGGAGGCGGCGCCGCGGCGCCCCCTGCGGGGGACGACGGTTGCGGCTGCGAAACACCCGGAAAACCGGCCAGCTCATCCCCCGCGCTGCTGCTCCTCGCGGGCCTTGGTCTCAACCAATGGCGCCGCGTGAAGAGCCGTCGCAAAGCGATTTCGAACGCCGTTGAAGCATCACCTCAGAGGAGACCATGAACCGATTTGTGCGCACCCTTTGCTTGTCGTTGGCCGTCACGGGCGGCATTTATGTCGGCGCCTGCGGCGGCGACGACACCACCGCCCAAGAGAACAACGGCCTCTCGGACGTGATCTACCAGGGCAACACCAACGACGAAGCCCTCGAGCAATTGCTCGCCGCGCCCAGCAAGAACGACGAATCGCAGGCCGCCGTCGTCGACATGCCCCTCGCGGGGATCGAGGTCCCGAGCTCGCCCCCCGCGGTCTTTACGTGGCACTCGGGCGCCACCGCGTTTCGTACGCCCGCGCGCCAAAAGCTGCTCGACGTGCCCGCGCTCGCGTCCCCGCGCGTCCCCGCCCTCGTCGAGCTGGCGTCGCTCTTTGGCCCCGTGCGCGAGGCCGAAGCCCACGGGCCGCCGGTCAATGGCAAGGTCTACTTCATGACCCTCGCCACCGTGAGCAACCCGACGATGGTGCGCGTCTTCACCGATCAAACGAGCTACACGCCGACGCAAGATGTCTGGGACAAGCTGTCCGCGAAGCACGAGGTGATCACCATCACCATCCTGACGGCGTACTTCGACAACGACGTGTTGGCGGCCGATGGCGGCCCCTTCACGGGCGTCGCTAGCACCTTCACCATCGCGCCTTGAGGCTTCCATGATGCACCTTCGCCGCTTCGCGAGAGCCTTGTTGGGAACGCTGCTCGCGCTGCCGCTTGGCGGCTGCGGAGACAGCGAAACGGTCACCAACATCGTCTACGCACCGTACACCGGCTCACCGGCCTACCCCAATCAACGCACGCCGATGGAGATGCCCGCGGGCGACCTCGGCATCGCCTCGAACAACGGCTCGGACACGCTCACGTACATCGATTTCGCAGGCGACAAGGTGCTCGGCGACATCGCGATTGGCCGCGATCCCGTGGACATCGACGGTCCGCATCACGTGGCGGCGAACCGCGCGTTGGGCTTCTCCGTGGCGGCCCTCGCCTACCCCGCACCGGCCGTCGCGACGGGTCCCCACGCGGCCCACGGTGGGTCCACGAAGTCGGGCTTCGTGCAGAAGGTCGACCTCTTCGACGGCACGATCCTCGGCGAAGTGCGCGTCGATACGAACCCCGGCGACATCGTGCTCAGCGCCGACGGCAAGCGCGTCGCCGTCTCCCACTTCGAGCTGCAAAAGGCCATCACGGGCGTCACGCTCGAAGACAAGCGCTCCAACATCGCGCTCATCGACGCCAGCACGATGGCGCTCAAAGACGCCCCGTTTCCGCAGTTCGTCAAGACGTGCGTCGCGCCCCACGGCCTCGCCTTCGGCAACCCCGCGGGCTCCATCCTGTACGTCGCCTGCTACGGCGAAGACGCCCTCGCCATCCTCGATCTCGACGCCACGCCGATAACGCCCGTCTACGTGCCCATCGGCGCCGGCGCAGGCTCACCGGGCTCGCCGTCCTATGGCCCCTACGCCGCCGTGCTCAATCACGCGGGGTCGTTCGTCGCGATCAGCAACACCGAGTCACGTGACGTGCGCCTCTTCGACGTCGGCGCCGGCGCCATGTCGTCGATCCTGATCGCCACCCTCGGCGCCCCCTATTTTGCGGCCTTTTCCAAGGACGATAGCCGCGTCTTCATCCCCACCCAGGGCCCCGACGAGATCGTGGTCGCCGATCCGCAAACCGGCATCGTGCAAAGCTCGCGGCCCCTCGCGGCCGACGGCTGCCGCCTACCCCACGAGGCCGTGTTCTCCTCCGACAGCACGACGCTCTACGTGTTGTGCGAGGGCAAGCACGGCGTGCCCGACGAAGAGCCCGGCAGCGTGCTCGCCCTCGATCCCGATTCGTTGGAGCTCAAAGCATCCTACACCATGGGCATCTACCCCGACCGCCTGCTTGTCCTCCCCGCCCCATGAAACGCCTATCTTTTCTCGCCAGCGCGGCCTTGGTGAGCGCCCTCGTCACGGTGGGCTGCGGCGACAGCACCGAGACCGAGACCGTGAACGCCGACGCCGTCGCCCACGGTCAAGCGCTCTTCTCCGACCCCGTCGCCGCGGGCACCGAGGTGAACCGCTTCGCGTGCGCCACCTGCCATCTCGCCGAGGACACGCCGAGCGACACGCGCGTGCGAACCGGCGCGGTGCTCGCGGGCGCTCTCGAACGGCCCCACTATTGGGGCGGGCAAGAGCTCGAGCTTTTGCGCTCGATCAACGCCTGCCGCCAATATTTCATGGGCCAGGTCAACGCGTGGACCGCCGACGATCCGCTGGCCGAGGCGCTCTACGCGTACCTCGCCTCGCTGCCCGCGACGTACCCCGAGGCCGTCCCGTTCAGCGTCGTCGTGAGCGTCAAAGACCTCCCCGCGGGGGACGGCACGCACGGCCAAGAGGTCTACGGCCGCGCGTGCGCGTATTGCCACGGCGCCATCCACACGGGCGAAGGACGCCTCACGCCCATCGCGTCGATCCTCCCCGACGAGCCCCTCGCCGAGCACGAAGCCGATGGCTTCGATGCCGACGAGCAGCGCCTCATCTTCGTCGAGAAGGTCCGCCACGGCGGCTTCTACGGCTACGGCGGCAACATGCCACCGTTCTCCAGCGAGGTGCTCAGCGATGCCGACCTCAGCGATGTGCTCTCGTACCTGCAGCTCTACTAGTACTTCGTCCCGCAAGTTCGTTGCGGGACGAAGGGCTCGCGCCGCGGGCGTCCTGGCCGCTGCGCTGCTCGCCGTGCCCTTGCTCACGGGCTGCGGTGAGGAGGGAGCGCGGGCGTTCGCCGTCACGGTGACCGACGCGAGCACCATGAGCTGCACCGGCTACGGCCCCCTGGGCCACGACGTGCAGCGGCTCGCGGCCCTCGCCGTGCTCTACGAAGACGCCTACGCAAAGGCCCGAACCGAGGCGCCACCGCGCCCTCAGGGTCGCCGACTCGCGCTGAGCCCCGCAGGCGACACGGTGAGCGCCTGGCTCGACGCGCCCCTCGACGAGACCTTCATCTTCGGCCCCGACGACGTCTTCGAGGGCCCGGCCTACGACGACTACCTCGACAGCGTCTTCGAAGACCGCCGCAGCGTCCCGGAAGAGCGTGTGCTGTCGCGCTCGATCCTGACCGCCACCTTCGCCGATGGCCTGTTCGAAGGGCGCATCCTGCGCACCGAGAACGATTACAGCGCCGCCTGGGCGCACGATCCCCCGAACACCTACCTGGCGTGCGTCCGCAGCCTGACCATCGTCGGCGGAGAGCTGACGAGTCCGTAACTCTTTCAAGAGTGTCGTTGACCCCCGGGCACGCCGAGCCGTAGGCTCGGGCCATGGCGTTGTCGCGTGTTGCAATCTCGGTCGCCGCGCTGATCCTCACCCCCTCCGTCGCCCACGCGCTCACCCAGCCCGACGGAACCCCCATCCCGACCCCCCTCGGTTGCTACAACAACCAACCATCGGGCCTGGCGGCGGTGTTTGCGTGC
>CAYLJT010000778.1:0-4035 GCA_964383995.1 uncultured Polyangiaceae bacterium | reverse complement strand
GCCGAGCCCGGTTCCGGAGTCGGGGCCCTTGGTCGTGAAAAACGGCTCCCAAATGCGGCCAATGCGATCTTCTGGAATGCCCTCCCCGGTGTCTCGGACACGAATCACCACGTCGCGCCCCTCCAGCGCGGTGGTCACGCGCACCTCGTGGAAGCTGCCCGAGCCATGGGCGATGGCCTGGGCGGCGTTGACCACCAGATTGACGATCACCTGACCCAGGCGACCTTCGTCCATGACCACCGGTGGCACCTCCCCGAGCTCCTTGACGAGCTGGGCGCGCTCGAGCACCCGTCCGCGTGTCAAGGTCAATGCGCTCTCCACCGTCCGATTCACGTCGACGAAGGTGCGGCGCCCGTCCCCCGAGGAGGGCACCGCGAACATGCGCAGATCCCGCGTGATATCGACGATTCGTCGGATGGAATCGCGCAGGTCGGAGACCAGTGTCGGGACCTGGAGCTCGGTCGTCGGCGCGGAGGTCGCCTCACCCGCGAGGAGCTTCCGCAGGACGTCGAGCCCGAGCATGATGAACGCCGCGGGGTTGTTGATTTCGTGGGCGACGCTGGCCGCCAACATGCCCAACGTGGAGAGCCTGTCCGCTTGCACCAGGCGGGTTCGCGCGCTCCGCTCCATGCTCACGTCGGCCAGGACGCCCTCAATCGCCACCACCTCGCCGCTCGCGTCGAGCAAAGGCGATACGCTGCCCTGCACCGCCACGTCACCGCCGTCGCGGCGCCGCAAACGGGCTTCGTAGGGGAGAGAGAACAGCCCCAAACCAGCCTTCTCGATGGCCGCCTCCAGCTCGCTCATGCCCTCTTCGGTGGCGTGGATGGAACGCAAGAAGTCGGGCGTTTCCAGGGCTTCTTCGATGGGAATGCCCAACATGCGCTCGGTGTGTCGGCTCAGGAAGACGAGCTGGCGATTTTCGCGGTGGATCCTGAAAATGAGCAGCGGCAGGCTGTCGAGCAGGGCGCGGTGCCGCTGCTCCAACGCCTCGGCGCGCAACAAGGCCTGGGCAGCCTCTTGCTCCGCGCGGACGAGCGCGGAAATGTCGCGAATGCGCGCGTGCGCGGCCACCTGCGGATCGCCTTCGATGGCCGCGACAACCACGTCCACGTCGATCTCGCGCTGCTTCGCTTGCAGCTTGCAGCGCATGCCCGAAGCGGCCGCCGCGCCCGCCGTGGGCACCGGGTGGATCAGCGTGCCGATCGCCGCGCCGATGATGTGAGCGTGGGGGTAGTCGAGGAGGGTCGCCGCAGCGCCGTTCGCGTAGGTGACGAGGCCCTGCGTATCCCAGGCGATCAGCGCGTCGCCGCTGCTCTCGAGGATGCGCGCGAGCTTTCTGTCGTGGGCCATCTCCAACGTCGTTGGCAGCCCCGCCGCCAGGATGTTCGCGACGATTTCGAGATAGGCGATGTCCGCGTGGCGCGCCTCACCCACCTCGGGAAACGTGGCCACAAGCTCGCCGGCGACCTGACCCCCAGGGCCCGCACGGACGGGGACCGACACGTAAGACACGTGGCCGCGCGAGGCCGCAAAGCGCTCCAACGCCGTGCCCTCGCGCGCGTCGTCGACAAACGTCACGGCGCCCTCTGCGCTGTTCCTGTCGCTGCTCTCGACCTCGAAGCGCGTGCCGAACGGGATGACGTCTTCGGGGCCCTCGGAGAACGCAAAGACCCTGCGATAGCTGCCATCTTCGTGCAGCAGGAAGGCCAACCGCAGGAACGGCACCACCTCTTGCACGGCGCGGGCGAGGCCCTGGAACGTGGTCCGATCGAGGAGCCCGGGCGCGCGCGCGGCTAGCGCCAGGATCCGCTCGATCGAACGGATCTTTGCGGCAGCATCGGGGGGTTGTCGAGGCTCCATCACGAACGCATGCCGCTCCTAACCGATGATCGCGCCCTGGCGCCCATGCGCCTGCACCCTCGGGCTGCACGGTGATTTTTGACTGTTTTTTTGCCTCAGGGCAAGTCTGCTCCCGGCGTAGCGAGCTTCGGCGCACGAAAAAGCTCCAGCGCGAAGCGGCCCGCGCCGCGCCGCGCGCTGACCTCCGCGAAGAGCTGCGTGTCGTCGCGCAAACAGAACGGGCGCTCGGGCTCCACCACGGGCCAGCCGTCTTCGGACGCGTCGATCGCGAGGACGACGCCCTTCGCGTCGACCACCCGCACATCGAGATCGCCGATGCCAAGCTCGCCGACCGCGAGCAGCCGCGCGCACTCGCCGAGGCCCAACGGCAGGGGAAAACGGCTCGCTTCTGCGCCTTCGCTCGCGGCTCCGCGCAGCCTCTCGCCCACCCGCTGCAAGCCCACGCCGTCGCCGCACCGCCGGCCGAGCTCGTCGAGATCGCGCTCGAGATCGCCCTTCGGCGCAAATCCGCCGTAGCAAGTGACCCAACGACCGCCCACACGATCGACCGCGGGTGGCGGTCTCACCTCCGAGGACGCGACCGCCGGAGCCGCGCTCTCCAGGGAAATTTCGGCCGCCGATGAGCCTCCGTCGCGACATCCAACGACCGCCAACGACGCGGCGAAAACGCCCCAAAGAGCTGGTACGGTGGGCCGGTGATGACGTCCCAACCGGGCTACCGTGAGGCGCCCCCGACCGCCGGTCCCAGCGTCGAAGCGCCGAGCGCGATGGAGGCCCTCAAGTTTCCGTTTCAGGGCCGCGACTGGGTCAACAACCTGCTGCTCGGCGCGGTGTTTCTGATCATCCCGATCGTCGGGCCCATCGCCCTGCGCGGCTGGATGACCGAGACCCATCAGCGGCTGCTGCGCCAGCACCCCCAACCCCTGCCGAAGCTCACCTTCGCGGATCTCGCCCACTTCCTGGAGCGGGGCGTGGCCCCGTTCGTGGTCGAGCTGCTGGTGATGTTCCCCATGATTTTCGGCGTGTACGCCATGCTTGGCGCGGGCGTCTTCGTGCTCGTGATGCTCGCCGAGGGCGGAGCCGGTGCGGCGGTACTTGCGCCGCTCGGCATCTTGCTCGCGCTCTTTACGATCGCAGGCCTGTTCTTCGGCTCGATGGCCCTTCACGCGGCCACCACGCGGGTCGAGATCAGCGAAGATCTCGGCGCATCCATGAGCCCGAGAGGGGTGTGGGATTTTTTGTCTCGGACATGGAAGACCATGTTTTGGCCGACGGTGGGTTTCAGCTTTGGCGCCCTGGGGCTGGCTCTCGGCGGCATGGCCATGTGTTTTCTCGGCCTTTATCCTGCCATCGTCGCCATTCAACTGGCCAGCATGCACCTGCGTTTCCAGTCGTATCGGGTGTTCCTCGCGGAAGGCGGTGTGCCCTACCCGATGAAGCCCGCGCGCCTGCCGCCGAGCGAAGCAGCGGCCATGAACCAGCGCTTGGCGGCCTTCGGACCGGCGGGCTTTGCGCAGGGATCCCCCTACCCCCAGCAGGGCTATCAGCAGCAAGCGCACCCAGGTTGGGCCCAGCAGCAGCAACAAGGTTGGCCCCAACAGCAGCGACAACAGCAGGCGCACCCAGGTTGGCCCCAACAACAAGCGCACTCAGGTTGGCCCCAACAACAAGGGTATCCCGCACAGCCTCCGATGGCCGGCCCCCAGGCTCCCGCCGCGGGTCCCCCCGCGCACGGCGTAGATCCCTCCAAGCTTGGCGGATAACGTCGACATCATGAAGATCCGCTCGGCGCTGCTCGCGGCGATGGCTTGTTTGACTTTGGCGCCAGCCGTACAGGCCCAGACCCTGCGCTATTCGACCACGGCCCCCGGGGGCGTCGTTGCGACGGGCAACACCCTTGGCCTGAGCAAAGAGCTCGGCCAAAACGGGCCGGGGATCAAAGACTCGATCGGGACCTTCATCACGCTCGCGAACACCATCGACGCGTTCCCGGTGAACCTCGCAAACCCCTGGTTTTCGGGCACGACCTCGGACTGGAAGATGAACGAATCGGCGGCGGTGCTCACCCTGCCCTCCGAAGCGTCGGTGCTCTACGCCGAGCTTTTGTGGGGCGGCAGTTACCAATACGGCAGCGAAGACGTGCTCGCGTACCTGGACGACCCCGTGACGCTG
>CAYLJT010000777.1:0-4040 GCA_964383995.1 uncultured Polyangiaceae bacterium | reverse complement strand
GATAGGTATGAAGCACAATCCCAGCGCGAGCCCGAGTCGAAGCAGGTAGAGCGCGCCTGGGTGGTGAGCCTGGCGGCGCTGAAGGGTCACCACGAACGGCGGTGATTCTCGGTAGCCGCCGAGGTGCGATGACGATCGGTCGACGCGGTAGGGGGCTTTGGAACGCGATATTTGCCAGCGGTGAATCAAGGACGGCGCGACAACGGCCGCCAAAGGATAGGCCCACATCTGCCACTCCTCCCACGACCACGGTGCCCTAGCGATGACGGGCAGCACCGTCTCGACAACGCCATCTTGGAAGAACGGAACTGCTCCATCGACATGTGCGAAGCGCGGCCCGCCGAAATCTATGAAGCAAAGAGCGGGATATGCCAACACGCCGAGCATGCTGGCGATTACGAGTTGCCAAGTCACTCGCGGCAGCATGAAATACGACGTCCATGGGTCCCATGACATTCGATGAACTCTAGCAGTGGAGAAACCGGCTGCCATGGATCCCCTTGTCCTGCGGAATTCATGCGACATCGGCGGCTCGCCCATCGATCAGACGCCCATTAGCCACCGAAACGCTCCCAGTGCTCTGCATCCGTGTCGCCGAAGCTACCGCCGGAGCTTTTTCCTGTGAGCATATCGACGCTGAACGGGTGCCAGTAGCTGTCGATTGGAGACCACGCGAGGCCGTGAATAGACTCGTCGGTCAAGACGACCTCGGAGAAGCCGTCCCAAGACAGGCGGCGAGTGTGCCAAACGGTTCTCGTCGGTGCGAGTCGCAAGAACGCAAGCCCCTGGCGCGACAGGACAACGTCACTCGCCCCTGGAACCTGCCAGATCTCGTCAACCCCGGTTTCGAGCTCCTCTGCTGTCTGGTTCGCGACATCGACCACCCAAAGATCCCCGGACGACAGAACCAGGACGCGGCGGAGGTCTGGATGGTGCAAAACCCGCGAGGCACCCCCGGGCCCACCGCCAAAGTTGCCCACCCAAGGATCGGACGCGCCGAGAGTGAATTCGACGACCAAGCCCTCCTGCCCCCTTTTGCCCCATGAAATCGGAAACGACTTCGGGAGGGGGCCATACGGTGGCAGGCCAGGTATGATACGAAATTTCGGCTGCTGGTTGTCGTCCATTGTGTCCCGTAGTCCTTCGTCTGGCCAACGTGGGGCTGTGCTGCGCGAGGCGCGCGAAGCAAGCCAGTGGCAGAACCAGCCCCGTGTTGGGTGGCGCCCTTGTCAACAAGTGGCTCTCGCTGCTTTCTTGTGTGAGGGCAGGGGATCGTAAATACCGAGCAACGGCGCCAACGACCGAGCTTCAAAGCGTGCCGGAATACCCGAGGAGGTCACCTACCTACCATCCTGAAGTCGATAGGAGGGTTCGTATCCGTGGGGGCCGGGGCGGCAATGCTCTTCTTCGTGGGAGGCGGTGGAGGGGGACCGGGAAAGGGTGGGACCACTAACTCCGATTCCGCGCCGGGCGCGGCGGGGGGCTGGGGCGCGGTGGTGGCAGCATTGGCCGTATCCGCGGTCGCACTATCGTCCGGAGTGTCGTTTGGAGCTTGCCTCGGCTCCTCTGGCACCGGCGCTGCGTCAGGCGGCGGCGCTGCGTCGCTCGATTCGACAAGCTCGGGTAACGATGGATGATTGGGCGTCACGCGCTGGCCATCGCCGCAGGCTGCGAGCGCGAGAGACGCCACGGCGATCATGGGCCTCGCGTCGCGCGCGATGCGTCCGATCAACGAGCCCGTTCCATCAGAGAAATGCACGCGTTCGCTCGCATCGGTGCGAAACTGCACGCACTCGTCAGGACGTCTCCGTTCGAGAAACGCGAGCGCTTCGGCTTCCGTCATGGCGGACAGGTCCCGCACGGTATGGCCGCAGCCTCGGCAGAGCAGCACGTTGGGGTTGGGCGTGGGCGACCCGTATTCGGGAGTAAAGTCGCAAGGGTTGAGCAGTTCGAGCTTCTTCATTCGCTACACCGCTTTCGTGAACACGAATTTCCCCTGGAAATGAAGACTTCCGCCTTGAACGTGGTGTCGAGGTACACGACGTTGAACGACGCACGCCGCTGGATGGCGTCCGGGAGGATATCGGCAAGGAACGACCGTGCGCAATCATGCAGGCGCCTCATTCTGGCAGGTCGAAAGATGGCCTGAAGTGCTGAGCAGCGAGAAGCTGCGCCTCGCGCGGAACCTCCTTCGCTTGACCGGCCCTGCAGAGAAGTCTTTCGAAGTCGAGCACGTCGCCGAGAAACGTGCGGTCCGTACTCTCAGCGCCAACCCTAGCGGGGATCATGATGTTCACGCGGTTTGCTCGGAGAGGCCGGTCGGCTCAGAAGCGGTAGGCGTGCTGAAGTGGGCCAGCCTGCGGCTGGTGGTGATGCCCAGAACCAAAGGGGGGAGCCCATCGCGCTCCGGCAAGGGGGGTACGGTCGATGCTTGCAGATTCTGACAGACGGCGGGTGGAGCCGGACGAACTGGGTGCTACCGAACGCGGTCATGAATGAATTCCGCTCGCCGAACGCCTTGCCGACGGGCCGCGCGCGCCGCAAGCGCGCGTCGGACCCATGGCTTGTTGAGCGGCGCTTCGCGGCGAATCACCCCGGAAAACATCAGGACGGGTCAGCGGAGTCGAGGACGGCAGCGACGGATGTCGCATCGGCTACCCGACCGAGCCAACGAGCGACCTCGGCGCCGTCGCGGGATGCCTCGATCCTTGCCATCTGCTCGTCCGTCGGCTCCAGGCCGCGCATGTAGAGAAAGCTCACGAGCGCTTGCTTGGATTGAAGGTACGGGTCCTCGTCTCGCTCTTCGGGCACGACGGCAGCCGCGGAGACTTCGGGCAGTTTGTTCAGCAGTGCGCGCACTTGCTGGTGCCAGCCGCTCTCGGGCCCGTGGTCAGCCCACAGCGCGGCGAGCTCGGAATTGTGCGCGACAACGCGGTCAACGGCCCGGCGCGCCAGCGCAAGGTCATCGGCGGCGACCACCGATGCGATAGGGTCGAGCCAGCCGAGCGCGCGCGCGGACAAGTGTTCCTTTCCGTGGCCGCTGGCCGCCGCGACCAGCTCTGCTGCGGCGATGGCGGACGCGCCGTCGTCCACGTCCAGGTAGCCGTCGTCAGGGGTCCTTGCCGCCCGCCTGAGGGCTTCGCGCACTGCCTCGACGCCCCGAGACTCAACCTCGGAGAGCCAGTCCAGTGCAGCGTCGTTCTGAAACGTTCCTTCGCCCCAGGCACCCATCGGGCTCTCTCCTCTTCGACGCAGCAGGGCGCTGCTCACCGGTGACGCTGACTGTCTGCTGGCGGGGATGGTCGCATGTGCGCGACCGCCCTGCAACGCCTGTCCGCCGGCGGGTAGGCCCGGGGCCCTTGCGAGTCCCGGACTCCCTAAGAAGCGTACCTGACACGTTCTGGAATCCGCTTGGGTAGAAGGCGTGCGAGTGGGCGTTCGTTCTTCGACTGTCGCTCCTGCATCGCGCCCCCAATTCGTTCGATATCGTAGTCGAGATCCTGTGCGATGGCGTCGCACGCTATTTCGTTCAGCGGCTTTGGCATACTCGCGAGCGTCAGTTTCGTCGGTGGGTGTTGATACGCGAGTCCCCGCTGGAATCGCGTTGAGGTGGGGGACCTCGCTGGAAGTCTTGGCAAAGCAGCCAATTGCGTGCTAAAAGCTGGACATGGTAGGCGAGCATGAGCGTTTTGAAAGGCTCGTGCGAGAGTTGGCTGAGCTGGCGCCCGAAGCGCGAACGCGCCTCGTGGCTGAGGCGTGCCGTCGCGCAAAGGCGTTGCCGAAAATGGCCGGGTTCCGCCCGCCCAATCTGACCGGCGGGACAGGGTGGATCGGTGGGGAACTTCGTCGCGAGGACATCTACGGTGACGATGGGCGTTGAGACGCTGGCCGGTGCGTGTCAAGGGAGTTGTCCCCCAAATCATTCGGGCGTGACCAAGGGTTGAGTACACACCTCCTGTTTGGCAGGGTTGAGGTAGACGGGCCCGATGGGCGTCCAGCTTCGGGTAGGCCCAGTCCAGCGGCGCGGGTGGCGTTGCTTG
>CAYLJT010000776.1:0-4044 GCA_964383995.1 uncultured Polyangiaceae bacterium | reverse complement strand
GCTCGAACCCGTCGGCAACGATGATCTCTTCGACCAGCTTGTGCGTCACGGTGTCGATGGCACGGTCGATGAGCTCGGAGCGGTCGTAGGTCGTCACCACCTCCACGCCCGCGGGCAAGGACGGCTTGACCTCTTCCAGCTTGGCCTTCACGCGCTCGATGACGTCGAGGGCGTTCTCCCCTTCCCGCATCACCACAATGCCGCCGACCGCGTCGCCCTTGCCTTCGAAGTCGGCGATGCCGCGCCGCATCTCGGGTCCCAAGGCCACCTGCGCCACGTCTTTGATCAGCACCGGCGTGCCACCCTCCGCGCGCAGCACGATGTTCTCGATGTCGTGGATGTTCTTTACATAGCCCCGACCCCGCACCATGTACTCCCGCCCCGAGAGCTCGACGAGGCGGCCTCCCACGTCATCGTTGCCGCTGCGCACCGCCGCGACCACATCGGCGAGCGGGATCTTGTAGGCGATCAGCTGGTTGGGATTCACGGTGACCTGGTATTGCCGCACCTGCCCCCCCACCGTGGCCACCTCGGAGACACCAGGCACGGACTGCACGGCGAAGCGCAAAAACCAGTCCTGGTAAGAACGCAGCTCGTCGGACGAGTGTTTGCCCGTCTCATCCACCAACGCGTACTGGAACACCCAGCCGACGCTCGATGCGTCGGGCCCGAGCTCGACCTTGACGTTTGATGGCAACTGCGCCGTGATCTTCGATAAGTACTCGAGCACGCGCGAGCGCGCCCAATACATGTCGGTTCCATCCTCGAAAATCACGTACACATAGCTGAAGCCAAAATCCGAAAAACCCCGGATCGCCTTGACCTTCGGGGCCCCGAGCAGGGCCGTCGTGATAGGGTAGGTAACTTGGTCCTCGATGATGTCAGGGCTGCGATCCCAGCGCGCGTAGACGATCACCTGGGTGTCCGAGAGGTTGGGCAAGGCGTCGAGGGGAATCGTACGCATCGACCACCACGCGAACATCAAAGCCACGATCGTCGCCGCGATGACGAGGTAACGATTTTCCGCGGAAAAGCGGATGATTCGCTTGATCACGGCGCGTGTCCTTGGTGCGTCTCCGGGGCCCCCGAGGGGCCCTGTGGAGAGCGCGGCGGCGCGCCGGGAGGCTCCACGATGGTGGCGGACGGAGGCGCCAGCGGTGACGCCCCCAAAGGCACCACACGCGCGCTCTCCGGCGCATTCGTCGTCATCTCCGCGAGGGAAGCGCGAAGCCGCGACTCCGAGTCGATGAGGAAGTTGGCGCGCGTGACGACACGTTGGCCCACGGCAACGCCCTCGACGACCTCCGCGTTGACGCCGTCGTTGGCGCCCAACTGCACCCTGCGCGGCTCGAACTTACCTGCGCCGACGGCAACGAACACGAGCTTCTCGGTGCCCGAATCGATGACCGCATCCAGGGGGATGCGAGCTGCCTTTCGTGGCGTACCTTGCAGGACAACCTCGCCGAACATGCCCGGTCGCAGCTCCCCCGTGGGGTTCGGGAAGGTGAGCCGCACCTTGACCGTGCGGGTGGCTGGGTCGAGCAGAGGATCGATGAACACCACCTTGCCCTGAAACTCGCGGTTGGGATAAGCGTTCAGGTGCAAGTTGGCTTTCATGTCTTGCTTCACGAAGCGAAGCTCGCTTTCGTACACATCCGCCAGCAGCCAGACAGCGGACAGGTCTACGATTTCGTAGGGCATGGCCCCGGCGTCGAGCCTCATGCCTTCCACCACATCTTTCATCGTGACGACACCGGCCACCGGCGAATAGAACGTCAACGTCTTGGTGGGCTCGCCGGTGCGGGCGATGCGGTCAATCTCAGCCTTCGGCACATCCCACAGCGACAGCTTGCGCCGCGCGCTGGCGACCAACAGCTCGCCGTCGTTCTTGATGCCCTCCCCGACCTTGCCGAGCGCGCTCTGGGTGTGCAACGCGAGGATGAGCTCTTCCTGGGCCGCGAGCAGCTCGGGGCTGTAAAGCGAAAATAGGGGGTCGCCCCGCTTCACGCTCTTGCCCACGAAATCCACATAAATACGCTCGACAAACCCGGGGACCTTCAAGTTGATGTGCCGTACGCGAGTCTCGTCGATGGCCACCCTCCCTACCGTGCGCCATGCTCCACCCACGAGGTCCTCCACGACCTCGCTGGTTCTCAACCCGATCAACTGCTGGCGCGCGGGGTCGATGTCTACCGTAGCAAAGCCCGCGACCATGGGCAGATCGGCCACCTCGTCCTCGTAGACCGGGATGTAGTCCATGCCCATCTCGTCCTTGGCAGGCCCGGGCGAAGTCTGCTTGGTATTCATCGGAGAACGATAATACGCTATCTTCCGCTCACCCGGCTTGGTCGCCTCCGCTTCGGGGGAGCTCTTCTGCACCTTGACGAGCTTCATGCCGCAAATCGGGCAATTGCCCGGATGATCTTGGACTACGGTCGGGTGCATGGGACATTGGTAGATGGTGGCCATCTCCTCGTCGGCCGCAGCCGAAAGTGCCTCCGTCGCTGTCAACCGGACCATGACCAGCGTCGTGAGCGCCGCGCCAACCACGGCGCTGAACAGCGCGACCAAGACTAGCGCGCGAGCCCCAAAGGTGCGCTTGGTGCTGGGGGGAGCCGCTAGAGGGTTCGATTCGAGGGTCATGACATCACATCGCAGGCGACGAACCGCCCATGGTGGCGGGCTCCGTGGGCGCCGCCGTCGGGGCGTTCGCCGCGGCGGCGGGCATGGTCACCGAGCTCAGGTTGACTTCGGCCTCGGCTATCAAGATGCGATGGGCCTGAGCGAGGGCCTCCAGATACCCCTCCCGATCCGCGATATAGCCCTTGTTGGCCTCGAGGACCGAGGCGAAGGTCACCTTGCCCACGCGATACTGCGCCAAGCTGCTGTGGTAGCTTGTCTCGGACAGAACCAACAGCCCCTGCTCGTAGAGCGCGATGGTCTGTAGTAGCGCGCCAAACACCGTGTGGCGCTCCTGGCTGCGAAGCCGAATCACCTGCTCCAGACCCGCAACGCCCAAGCTCGCCACCGCGGTCTGAGCGCGGCCCTCGGCCACCGCACGATCTTGCTTGTCCTCGGCGAAGACCGGGAGCGGGGCGCCCACGGTTACGAGCCACATCGGAGGCAGCGCCCCGCGCACCATGATACCTGCGCCAACCGTCAGATCGGGGTAGTATCCTCGGTCGGCGAGCGCCAACGATGTCTCGGACCGCGCCACGCCAATACGCGCAGCGGCGAGCTCGGGGCTCTCTGCAAGCGCGCGTTCCACCGAGAACTGGCCGTCGAGCGTCGAGGGAGCAGGAAGGTCCGCGAGAGTCCCGACCACCGCGATGGGCTCGTCGAGGGGATGACCCCGAAGACGGTTGATGTTCTGGATCCGAGCTCGCTCCTCCGCCTGAAGGGACAAGCGGCGCAGGCGCAGGCGGCTCAGCTCGAGCTCTGCCCGCACGACATCGGCTTGCGCGCCCGTGCCCGTCGCGTAACCAATGCGCGCTGCGCCGAGGGAGCTCTCCCACACCTCCTCCAGCTCGGCGAGCAACGTTTGCTTGTCTCGGACAAGGAGAACGTCAAGGTAGGCGCGGCGAACATCAGCCTCCGTCGAGAGGCGCGCGCGGGCCACGAGCTCCTCGGCCTGGGCCACGCCGAGCGACGCGTTGTGCCGCTGCAGGTCTAGCTTGCCGGGCCACGGGAAGGTTTGGGAGGCCATGATCGACACGTAGCTCGAGTCCATGGTCCCGATCTCGATGCTGGTAAAGCCGTCGTTTTGCAGGCCAACCTGAACCATCGGATCGGGCAGCGCGCCGGCCTGAGCCACCTGTTCTCGGGACACCCGGACCGAGGCGATGGCTTGACGCAGCTCGGGGCGAGCGCCGAGGCTCTCCTCGATGAGCTGGCGGAGCGTGGTGTCGGTCGGAAGGCCAGGGACCGCCCTCTGAGCGAGCGCGGGGGAGGGCACGGCGAGCGCGCCGGCCAGCGCGAGCGCGACGAGCCAGCGCGGCCGCCCCGGCATCCCCGTAGGTATGCGCGAAGGGGCCCTTCCGGGGC
>CAYLJT010000775.1:0-4061 GCA_964383995.1 uncultured Polyangiaceae bacterium | reverse complement strand
TGAGCCTGCGCTACCACCAGCACGTGGCCGCCGGTTGGATCCGCTCGATTCGCGGCGAGGAGGGCCTGCGCGGCGCGTCGCTCTGGGGCGCGTTGGCGGTCGTTCTGCAGTGGATCGTGGTGGGCGTCGCGCTGCTCTGGTGGCGGCGCAAAAGCGTGCCGCTGTTGGCCCTCGCCGCGGAGCGCCTCGACGAGGCCGAGCGGGCCGACCAACCTTCCTACCCATCGTGGGTCCGGCGTGCGCTCCAGATCGTGCGCGCCGTCCAACGGCCCCTCGAGTGGTTGCTCTTTTTCTGGATCACGGCGTGGCTCCTTCCCGACGAGGCCAAGGCCCTGCTGGAGGTGCAGTTGCTCACGGTGATCGTGGGCTGGACCCTGGGGGGCGCTGTCATCGTCAACGTGGTCAACGCGCTCGCGGCCACCGCCGAGTCCCCGGGTGGGCGGGCGCCCGACGAGGCCGCGGCGCTGCGATTTCGTTCCCTCCGTCTGGTCGGCGGGGTGATCGTCGCGTTTGCCCTCGTCCTCTTGCTGAGCGCGCGCCTCGTAGGGGAAGGGACGGTCTACCAATGGGTGCTGTCGACCTGCTGGTTCTCCGCCATTCCCGTCTTCCTGATCCTCGTCCGCTGGTGGCGCGAGACGGTCTTTTTGCGGGTCGAGCGGGTGCGCCGAAAGTCCCGCATGCAGGCCTGGGTGCTCGCCAACCGGCGAGGCTACAAGAGCTTCTTCGCGGCCATGATCGCGGCGGTGCAGCTCTTCTCTTTGGGTGTCGTCAAGACCGGCCGCAATTGGCTGGCAAGCTTCGATCTCGCGCGGCGCGTCCACGCCTACCTCTTCAAGCGTGAGCTCGACCGCCTGGCGGTGGGCAACGTCGCCGCGGCGTCCAAGCCCCTCCATGCCGACGCCCTGGCTTCCCTTTCCCCCGATCGGTTCGGCGAAACCTGGGCCGCCTGTCCCGCCGACGCCCAGCTCGACGCCCTGCTCGAACGGGTCTCGTCTGGTCGCGGCGGTATCGTCGCGCTGGTCGGCGAGCGGGGCATCGGAAAGTCGACCCTGGCAAGAAACCTTGCCAGTAAGGTTTCGGGTTCCATACGCGTACCTTGCCCCACGGCGCAACCCGTGGCCGACCTCGAGGCCAGGCTGCGCGACGTCCAGGTAGGCGCGGAGCAGGGCGCGGCGGTCGCCGACCCTCCGCTCGTCATCCTGGACGACAGCGACGAGCTGGTAAAGCCCATCCTCGGCGGCCTGAAGGCCTTCGACGAGCTGCTCAGCTTCTTGCGCACGCGCTGCGAGCGGACGTTGTGGGTGCTCGTGATCGACGGCGTGGTGTGGCCGTTTCTGCGCCGGGCGCGCGACTCGCGCCCGCTCTTCGACGAGGTATTCGCCCTTACGGGCTGGACCGACGAGCAGATCGGCGCGCTCTTGTCCTCTCGAAGCGCCGAGGCCGAGGTGGTGCCGACCTTCCACGACCTGCTCGAAAAGCTACCTCCCTCCGCCGACGAGATCGACAAACAAGAGGCCTTGAGCGCGAAGAAGGCCGGCTATTTTCGCATGGTGTGGGACTACGCCCGGGGCAACCCTGCCATGGCGCTGGAGGTGTGGCGATCGTCGCTGGTCGAGGCCGAAGACGGTACCGTCCGCGTGCGACCGCTCCACGCACCGCGGGCCGAAGAGCTCGAAGAGCTACCCGACTCGGTGTTGTTCGTGATCCGCGCCGTGCTGCAAATGGCCCCTGCCACCGTGGCCGACGTGTCCCTCGCCACGCGGCTGTCCGAAGGGCAGGTGCGCAACGCGTTTCGCTTCGGCCTCGGGCACGGCTATCTGGTCGAGGAGGAAGGCAAGGTCACCGTGACCTGGGCCTGGCTCCGCTCGATCGTCCTGCTGCTCGATCGCCGGCATCTCCTGGTGAGGTCATGAAATGGGTGAGATCATGACGTTTTCGCCGCGAAACAAGCGTTTTCTGCCAGCGCTCTCGGCGGCGGTTCTGGCCTCGCTGTGGTCGCCAACGGCAGCGGCGCAAGAGGTCCCGGATCTCAGCCAGCTCGCCCAGTTCATCCGCTGGGGAGGGGTGGCGGCCTCGGTGCCCATCATCATCGGGACGGTGTTCGTGATTCGCCTGATTCAGGGCGTAGGCGACCGCTTGAGCACGCGCTTCTCGAACCGCCGGCCCACCATCCAGAAGGTCCAGACCACCCTCCGCTTCGCGCTGTACATCCTCGTGTTCATCGTGGCGACGGGGCTCAGCATCCGGCTCGACTCCACCGCGATCACCGTCATCGGCGGCGCCCTGGCCTTCGCCGTGGGCTTCGCTCTGCGCGACCTCGTGGCCTCGTTCCTGGCTGGCATCACCATCATGTTCGACCGCCCCTTCCAGGTGGGCGATCGGGTGGCCTACGGCGGCGAGTACGGTGACATCATCCAGATTGGCCTGCGCAGCGTGCGCATGAACACGCTCGATCACAACATCATCACCATCCCGAACAACAAGATCTTCACCGACGTCACGTCGAGCGGCAACTACGGCGCCCTCGAAATGCAGGTCGCCATGGACTTCTACATCGGCATGGATCAAGACGCGAGCCTGGCGGCGGAGCTGATCCGGGAGGCGTGTCTGACGAGCCCCTACGTGTTCTTGGCGCAGCCCATCCCGGTCCTCGCGCGGCAGGTCATCTTGCACGACTACGTCGCCTTCCACCTGAAGGCGCGCCCCTACGTGTTCGACTGCAAGTACGAGAAGCCCTTCGAGACCGACGTTCATTTTCGGGTCCTCGAGGCTTTCAGGGAGCACGGGATCTTCCCCCCCGCGGTCTTGCACCGGGAGCTACCTGCCAAGAAGGCGAGCGCCCATTGACCCTCGGTAATGGCGCTCCGAGAGCGCGATCGCGCTCTGGAATGGGAGGCTGAGACGTGCACCTCGAGCTGGTCCTTGTCCTTTTGTTTACGATCGCCACGGGCGTCGCGCTCACCGCCCGCTGGTTGAAGGTGCCCTACACCGCGGCGCTGGTGCTCGCGGGGCTCGTCATCGGCGCGGGCAACTGGGTCGCCGCGCCCCATTTGAGCAAAGATCTCCTGTTCGCCGTATTTCTGCCCGGCCTCCTGTTCGAGGCCGCCTTCCATATTGACTCGAAGAAATTCTGGGAGAACAAGCTTGCCATCACCGGGCTCGCGGTCCCAGGCGTCGTGGCGGCCATCTCGGTTACTGCCTTCATCTTGACACCCGTTGTCCAGGGCTTCGGGCTGGAGCATGAATTTCGGCTGATCGACGGGTTCGTCTTCGGCGGCATCGTCGCCGCGACCGATCCCATCGCGGTAGTGGCCCTGTTCAAGAGCTTGGGCGCCCCGAAGAGGTTGGCCGTGCTCGTCGAGGGGGAGAGCCTCCTTAACGACGGCACGGCGGTGGTGCTGTTCGGTGTCATCTTCGCGCTCGCCATGGGCTCGGACGTCACGGTCCGAGACGCCTCGGTAGACTTCGTGCGCACCTGCGGTATCGGTATCCTGATCGGCGCGGCCCTCGGCTACGGCGGGAGCAAGGTCATCCAGCTCGTCGACGACTCCATGATCGAGATCACCGTCACCGTGGTCCTCGCCTGGGGCTCGTTCGCGGTGGCCGAGCAGGTCCACGCATCGGGGGTGCTTGCCACGGTCACGGCAGGCCTCTTGTGCGGCAACTACGGCGCGCGCACGGGCATGTCGCCCTCCACGAAGATCGCCGCCGTCGCGTTCTGGGCGTACATCGCCTTCGCGCTCAACTCGATCGTGTTCTTGCTGATCGGGTTCGAGGTCGAGCTCCCCGGCGTCCTGGCGTCGTGGAAGGCCGTGCTGCTCGCGTGGTTCGCCGCGACCTTCGCGCGCGCCGTGGTCATCGCGCTCGGCAGCGTCCTGCTGCGCCGCTCCCGCGAGCGCCTACCCAAGTGGTGGGCGACCGTGATGTGTTGGGGCGGGATTCGCGGCGGGCTCAGCATGGTGCTCGTGCTCGCGCTGCCCGAGGGCTTTCCCCACCGTCAATACCTCATCAACGTGGTGTTCGGCGTGGTCGTGCTGTCGATCTTGCTGCAGGGGGTGACC
>CAYLJT010000774.1:0-4081 GCA_964383995.1 uncultured Polyangiaceae bacterium | reverse complement strand
CCCCAGCATGGGAATGCCCCCGCAAATGCAGCAGCCGCCGCAAATGCAGCAGCCACCCCCGCAAATGCAGCACCCGCCACCGCAAATGCAGCAACCGCCGCAAATGCAACAGCCGCCGCCGCAAATGCAGCAGCCGCCCCAAGGCATGGGCATGGCCCCCCAGGGCGCAGGCGGAATGCCGCCTCTTGCGGCCTACTACGCCGGTCAGCGTGTGGCAGTTAACAAAGACCGCTTCATCATCGGACGTGGCAAGCAGTCGAGCGACCTGACCATCAAAGACCCGAACGTCTCGCGGCAACACGCGATGGTCGAGTTCCTGAACGGCCAGTTCTACATGGTCGACATGGGCTCCACGAACGGCGTCGAGTACAACGGTCAGCGTATCTCGCGAAAGGCCATCGCCGAAGGCGACCTGTTCCGCATCTGCGACCACGAGGTCCGCTTCTCCTACCGCTGATTCAACGCCACGTCGCGGCCGAGCCCGCCTCACCTCCCCCGGGGGTGACGCGGGCTTTGCTGCTTCGGACCGCCCTCATGCCCCGCGCTTCACCCGGAAGTTGGTCGCCTCGGGCCCCGCCCCGTACGATCGACCCATGCGATGGCGCGGCGTCCTCGGCCCGTTGGCTGTGCTCACGACCCTTGCGGGCACGGCCACTCACGCCGGAGCCTCTTCGGTTTGGATCGCCGCCGGAACGCCTCCCCTCCCGGAAAACGTGCGCTCGGTGCGCGTGTTGCGGCGGGGCGAGCCGATTTACCTGGAGCCCATGGAGAAGGCGGCGCGGCGCGGTGTCTCTTCGGCGAGCGTGCTCCTGCCGCTCTACGCGGCGCGGACGGCTCCGGGCTGCCAAGCGCCCTGGTTGCAAGTCGACGCCGCCGGTTGGGTGTGCGGGGACGTGGTCGAGCTCTCGCAAGACAGCCCGCTGGCCCCGGGCATGGCGCCCTGGAACCGAACCAAAAACGGCCTGCCCTTCGAGTACTTCTTCGTCGGCCCCGACGGCTCTTACGGCTACAAACACCTGGTCTCCGCCGACATCGCCGAGCCCGATTCCCAGCTCGAGCCGGGCTTCGCGGTGGCCGTCGTCGAGCGACGCGTGCTCGAAAACGTCGAATACTTTCGCACCCATATGGGCCTTTGGGTGCCCGCGCGCGATCTCTTTCCCGCCCGACCCGCGACGCTGACGGGGGAGGTCCTTAGCGAGGAGCAGCGCGCGCTCAACCTGGGTTGGATCGTCGAGGAGCAGGCACCCGTCCTGGCGGCCCCCCAAAGCTTCGCGCGGCGCATCGGAGGCAAAGTGCGCTTCGACCGCATCGACATAAAAGAGCGCCGCGGAGCCTTCGTGCGCATCGACGAAGACGCTTGGATCGAAGGCAAATACATTCGTCAACCCACAGCCGCTCCGCCCCCCGACGAGGTCGACGTGGCGAGCGGAGAGCGCTGGATCGACGTGGAAATCGCCAGCCAAACCCTCGTCGCCTACGAAGGCGCCACGCCCGTTTTTACGACGCTCGTCTCCACGGGCCGCGGGAAGGACGGCGCGTACAACGCGACACCGAAGGGCAATCACCGCATTTGGGTGAAGCTCTTCGTATCGAACATGGACAACCTCGAAGAGGAAGACGCCGGTCGCTACTACCGCATGGAGGACGTGCCCTGGGTGCAGTACTTCTCCAAGGGCTTCGGCTTGCACGGGGCATTTTGGCACCGCGGCTTTGGTCACGTGCGCAGCCACGGCTGCGTCAACCTCGCGCCGATGGATGCCGAACGCTTGTTTCAATGGACTTCGCCCCACTTGCCTTCGGGCTGGACGGCGGCGTTGCCCTCCCCCTACGAGCGAGGAACCCTCGTTCGCGTGAGGTAGCTCGTCATGGTCTCTGTCGTCACTGCGGTCCGCGATCTCGGTCGCATTCGCCAGATTTACGCGGTGCTCGTGCGCCACGGCTTCGGCGAAGTCGCGCAGCGTTTGGGCTTTGGTTTGAAGCGCGCCGAGACCGGCACGGCGGCCATCGTCGTCGGCGAAGGCGGCGAAGCGATCGAGATTCCGCCCTCCGAAGCGGCCCGCGGCGAAGACGAAAAGAAGCGCATTTCGCTGCCCGAACGCGTGCGCCTCGTGGCCATGGATCTCGGTCCTTCGTTCGTGAAGCTCGGCCAAATCGCGTCGACGCGCCCCGACGTGTTGCCCCTCGATTGGATCACCGAGCTCAAGAAATTGCAGGACGAGGTGAAGCCCCTCGGCTTCGAGGAAATCAAGAACGCGGTGGAGACCTCGCTCGGTGCGCCCATCGACGAGCTGTTCGACAAATTCGAGCAAAAACCCCTGGCTGCGGCCTCGATCGGCCAAGTTCACCGCGCGGTCTTGAAGCACGCGACGGGGCCCAAAGAGGTCGTGGTCAAGGTGCAACGGCCCGGCGTGCGCGAGACCGTTGCCCGCGATTTGGAGCTTTTGCACGCCCTCGCCAAGCTCGTCGAACGCACCATCCCCGAGTCGAAAATTTATTCGCCGAGCGCGCTCGTCGATCAGTTCGATCGCGCCATCACCGCCGAGCTCGACTTCGCGCTCGAGGCCGACAACGCCGGCCGATTCGCGCAAAACTTCGCCGGCCACAGCGAGGTGCGCTTTCCGACGGTCTACAAAGAGGCCTCGACGAAGCAGGTGCTCACGCTCGAATTTCTCGATGGCGGCAAGGTCTACGACGTCATCGCGCAGAAGGGCTTCTCGGGCCCGCTGATCGCGAAGACGGCGGTCGGCGTGGTCATCAAGATGATCTTCGAAGATGGCTTTTTTCACGCCGATCCACACCCCGGAAACATCCTGATCGGCGGCACGGTCGAGGCGCCCGTCATCGGGCTCATCGATCTCGGCATGGTCGGGCGCCTCTCGCCCGAGATGCGCGACAAGACCATCGACATGATGATCGCCGCCGTCCGCGAAGATCACATCGCCCTCGCCGACGCGCTCTACGCCATCGGGACGCCTACGCGCAAAGTCGACATGCGCGCTTATCGCGCCGAGGTTTCGCGTCTCTCGGAGAAGTACCTCGGCCGTCCGCTGAAGGAGATCGATCTGGCCGCGATGCTGTCGGACCTGGTGCGCGGCGCGACCATGTTCGGCATCGAAATCCCCGCCGACTTTCTGTTGGTAGGCAAAGCAATCATGACGATCGACGGCGTGGGCAAGGAGATCTACCCCGACCTCGACGTCTTCGGCGAAGCCAAGCCGTTCTTCTTAGAGCTCTTGCGCAAGCGCTATTCGCCCGAGCGCATGGGCATGGAGCTGTGGCGCGGCCTCGAACGGATCACCGTAGCGACCTACGACTTGCCCCAGCAAATGCGCGAAGTGCTCGACGATCTTCGCCTCGGACGCCTCACGCTGCGCACGAACGATCCGGCCTTGCCGAACATCGTCGACCGCCTGGGACGCAGGCTGTTTGTGGGCTTCGTGGTGGGCGCCTTCGTGGTGTCGGGGACCGTGTTGCTCACGACGGGCACCCACGACGCAATGGGCTACGTGCTCGTGATCTTTGGCGCGCTGGCCATGACGGCCCACATGGCCATGGATCTTTGGCGCCAATAGACAAAACAAAAACGCGCCGCGGAGCCCCTTTCGGAGCCCCGTGGCGCGCGTTGTTCACGCGGCAAAATCAGCCGATTGTGCGCGTGGCGAGCAGAATCGCGATAACGAACGCGAGGAGAACGAGCGACTCGATCAGGGCGAGCGCAAGAATCATCGGCGTTTGAATGCGCGCTGCTGCGCCGGGGTTACGCGAGATGCCCTCCAGGGCTGCAGCGGCCGCGCGGGACTGCCCGAGCGTGCCACCGAGCGCTGCGAGACCGATGGCGAAAGCCGCGGCCGCCGCAACCATCCCCTGCGCATCGTACTTGTTCGCCGCGGCTGCCTCTTGCGCGAACGCCAGGGCGGGGAACATGACCAACATGGCGGCGACCACGGTGGACAGGGACAGTTTCCTCTTCAGCGACATCCGACTTTGCTCCTTTCAAGCCCAGGGCCTCTTCGAACCCTGTGTGTCGCCCGTCGGTAGTTGCCGATCGATGCGACGCGAAACATTGCGGCCGGGCGCGGCC
>CAYLJT010000773.1:0-4090 GCA_964383995.1 uncultured Polyangiaceae bacterium | reverse complement strand
TCGGCCATGAGCGCCCAGCGCTTGCCCGGCGTGTCCGCGCTGCTCATCGAAGAGGGGCCCGAGAAGTCCGACGTCAAGCCGGCCCAATGGACCTTCGTTTGGCAAGACCCCTTGGAGATCGGAGGCGGCAAACACCGCGTGACGACCACGGCGCCCGAGGGCAGCGGGCGCGGCGCCCAGCTGCGCAGCGTGGCGGCCCGCGGCGCGCGTGCGTTCTTCACCGTTCGCGCGGGTGGCAAGACCTTCGCGGCATGGGTCACAGGTCCCAACAAGGTCCAGATCACGTCCATCCGCAGCGACGACATCCCCGTGGGCGAGGTCGTCTTCGGGCCCACCGCCAAGGACCCCATCGTTTGGCTTCGCTCCCAGAGCATCATCGGTCTGCTCGGCGACGGCCCCCCACGCCCGCTGTTCTCCCTCGCGGGGGGGACCCAGCGCTTCCTCGCGGAACCCTCCATCACCACCGTGCCATTCATTTTGAGCTCAAACGAATTGGCCCAGTCCATCCAGCTCCCGTTGCCCAAGGCTCCCCCGGACGCGCCCGCCGCCCTGCCCCTCGACGGCTTTCAGCCCACGGCCAAGCTCAACCGCGTCGCGTCGTTCGGCCCCTGCACTGCGACCTCGAAGGGCCGGAGGGTCACGGTCTACGAGCCAGGCGTCGACCTCTTCTACGGCGACAAAAAACGGAACATGCGCGCCGCGTACGTTCTGCGCGTGGAGGGCGAACAGGCCTGCATCGAGTCGTTGGCCGCCGCGAGCGGCTCGGCCAGCTCATCGCAGGGCGGCTTGCTCTCCTTCGTTCGCGCCGATTTCGCGAAGAAGAAGGCCGAAGGCTCGTACCTCGACGAGTCCAAGAAGCGCGAGGTGGTGACGCTCGATTG
This sequence comes from uncultured Polyangiaceae bacterium, assembly GCA_964383995.1. GTDB lineage: Bacteria > Myxococcota_A > Polyangia > Polyangiales > Polyangiaceae > CAYLJT01. The sequence continues at coordinate 3,209 of CAYLJT010000773.1, read as the reverse complement.
CAGCCTTGGCGCGCCACCCGCGAAGTAGCGCGCACTCGACGCAGGGGGCGACCTCCGCTAAGCGCGAGCGGCCCATGAAAGAAGAGCATCACGTTCGGGTCCTCGCCGACGGCGCAGAGGACGGCCTCATTCCCCTCGAATCCCTCGACCCCTTGGCCCTGCGCACGTTCGACGACCTCGTGCGTGCCATGGGCAAGACGGCGTTCAGCGGTCGCAACCTGGGAGAGGCCGCCGACGTGCTCACCGAAATGGCAAACGATCCGGATTGCCTGATCATCGGCACCTTCTCGGGGGCGATGACGGTGGCAAAAATGGCCACGGTCATCATCCGCATGATCGAAGCGGGGCTGCTCCACGTGGTCATCAGCACGGGCGCCCTGATCGCGCACGGCTTGAGCGAGGCCATCGGTCTCACCCACTACAAAGCCAATCGCCGTGTCCCCGACGAGGTGCTCTATCAAAAGGGCTATAACCGCGTCTACGACACCCTCGAGCTCGAAAAGAACCTCAACAGCATCGAGGTCTTCGTCTCGCGTGAGCTCGACAAGCTCGACCCCAACGAGGCTTGGTCGAGCGAGCTCATCTGCGCCCAACTAGGCAAGGCCCTCGCCGACATGGGGGATTCCCCAGGCATCCTGCGCAGCGCGTATCTGCACAACGTGCCAGTTTATATCCCGGCCTTCACCGACAGTGAGATGGGCCTCGATGTCGCCACCTGGCGCATGCGAAAGGCCCTCGCCCAGCAAAAGGCCACGAACGCCGAAGAGCTTTTTGCCATCGCCACGCCACCACCGTTCAACCCCTTCAAAGACCTTTTGTCCTACGCCAAGAAGGTCACTAGCAAGAAGCGCGTCGGCATCTTCACGATCGGCGGCGGCGTGCCGCGCAACTGGGCCCAACAGGTCGGGCCCTTCTACGACATCATGGAAATGCGGCTCGATGTGCCGCTCCCTCACCCGCGCTTCAACTACGGTGTTCGCATTTGCCCCGAGCCTTCGCACTGGGGCGGTCTCTCCGGTTGCACGTACTCCGAAGGCGTTTCGTGGGGCAAATTCGTCCCTCCCAGCGAGGGCGGCCGCTACGCCGAAGTCTACGCCGACGCCACGGTCGTGTGGCCTTTGCTCATCCGCGCGGTGCTCGAGCGCCTGGGCAAGGTGCCCGCGTAATTCGCGTCATACGAGGGGCGGCGCCGAGGGATCGCGGAGCGTGTGAAGGCCCCGCGGATCGCGCCGCCTCGCCCACTCACAAAGCACCATGCCAGTCGCCACCGTCAGTGGGAAAGAGTGGTTGATGCCGTACATCGGAATGGCCACGACGTCGTCGCAGGCGTCGAGCAACACCTTGGGAATGCCGTCGTCCTCACTGCCCAAGACGAACACCAGATCCTTTGGAAAAGGCGCCTCCCATATCGTGTGCTTGGCGTGATCGCGCTCGACGCCGATGAGCGGTCTTCCGCGCACCTGCTCCAAGAACTCCTCTTCGGAGCGCGGCTCTACGATGTTCTCGTACTTGCGCATGCCCATCGCCGCTCGTTCGTAATAGGGCTCGGTGCCAATCAGGAACAGCTCGCGCACCAAAAACGAGTGGGCCACGCGGATGATCGAGCCAATATTGAAGGGGTTTTTGGCCCTGCACACGGCGAGCGACATGTCGACGCGCAACGGTTCGAGCTCACCCCGAATGGCCTCGGTGGACAGCTCGAAGGGGGGCACCTTCGCCATGGAACGACCTCAGTCGATGGGGCCGTATTCGGCCATCGTGGCGTAGATGGGGCCTTCGGAGACGTTGACCTGGAGCGTGGTCCCGTCTTTGTGCTTCACCAAAAGGTCGAGCCCGCCGCTCGGCACCGCGTTTAGCGCGCTGCGCACCTCATTGGCGTCCATGCCCGACACCTGCTTCGACCCGATGCTCAGGATGCCATCGCCCTTCTCGATGCCCGCACGGGCCGCGGGGCTCTCGGCGACCACCTTGGTCACGTAGACGCTGTCGGAGCGCAGCTCGTACGACATGCCGATGCCGAACATCGCGTGGGCCGCTTCGTAGGCCAGGACGAGCTCGCCTCCGCCGCCGAAATCCACACGAATTTGCCCGCCCATGATGATCTCGGCGGTCGGATGACCGAGGTCCTTCACGCCGATGGGTGAGTCGAGGATCGCGTTCGCGTCCCACAGCTCCACGCGCAGTTTGTCCCCCGATTCGACGCGGATATTGCCCCGCGGACCGTCGTGCCAGGTGGGCTCCAGCGTGTCCGACTGCACGGGCGTGCGCAGGACTTCTTTGTCATTCAGCAAGAGGCGCGCGTAGACGTCGGGCTTCTTGCCGAGCACCTGATCCCAGGCGCGACCATCGCGCGTCTTCGGGGGCACGCGGGCGCTCAGAAACCGCACCCAGTGGATGTCGCTCGAAGGCGGCGGATCGAGGACCTGGCCCTCGATGACCGGGCTCATCTTCGTTTGAAATTCCGGGTAGACCGCGGCGCATCCGGTGGAAAAAAACGCCGCGACGGTCGCCGCGACGACGAGCCACGAGCGCGCCGGACGGGCCTTGCGAACGATGGTGCCCAACATGAGGGGCGACCCTACCAGAAAGCGCGTCGCACGTGATCGCGGGGTGGGGGTCGTGCTACGTCGCCGCCATGGATTCGACGGCAGTACTTGCGCGTGCGGGGGATCTCGCGCGCTTCGTGGGTCAAACGGTTTTGCTTCAAGGCTGGCTCAATGCGCGGCGTTCCAGCGGCAAAATTCACTTTTTGGAGCTGCGCGACGGCAGCGGCGTCGCGTCGTGCGTGATGTCGAAGGCCGCCGTCGGCCCCGAGGTTTTTGCGACGGCGGATCACGTCGCGCAAGAGGCCAGCATTCGCATCACGGGGCTCGTCAAGGAGCACCCGAAGCGCCCCGGCGTGTTCGAAATCGATGTTTCGGCCTTCGCGATCAACGCCGCGCCGACCCAGGAATACCCCATCTCGCCGAAGGAGCACGGCACCGACTTCCTGATGGACAATCGGCATTTGTGGCTCCGTTCCAAGCGTCAGCACGCGCTCGTGCGCACGGTGCTGGTCAGCCTGCTGTGCGAGGGCCACGTCCTGCTCGAGGGCGTCCCCGGCCTCGGCAAGACCCAGCTCCTCAAGACCCTCGCCGACGTCGTCGACCTCGTGTTCTCCCGCGTCCAGTTCACCCCCGACCTCATGCCGGCCGACATCGTGGGCACCC
>CAYLJT010000772.1:0-4091 GCA_964383995.1 uncultured Polyangiaceae bacterium | reverse complement strand
TGGAGGGCTTGATGTCGCGGTGCAGCTTCCCCGCGGCGTGCAGGTGCTCGAGGCCCGCGACGAGCTGCGCGAGGGAGCGCTTGAGCCGATCGGTGTTGAGCGGCAAGCGCAGGGCGATCCGCGGTCGTGACGGGTCGAAGGTCGTTTCGTTTGAGATCAAACTATCGCCCTGGGCTACGTCTTCCGGGCCGAGGGTGGCGTCGGCAGCGGATGCCACGACCCGCGATGGCAGCATGGTGGGGGCCGTCCCCACGTCGGCGAGGTCGGGCTGGGACAGGCCGTCGCCACCGTGGCCGCGCACGTATTGGAGGTAGTTGACGCCCTCGACGATCTCCATCGTCAAGAGCAGCTCTTCGTCCAGCGTGATCAGACTGTGGAGGCCAACCAGGTTGGGGTGCACCACGTCCGCCAGCGCGCGGAACTCTTGCTTGAAAAGGCGCACCGACGAAGGGTCCACGCGGGTCATGGTCTTCACCGCGACGAGCTCGCCCCGCTCGCGATCGAAGGCCTCGTAGACCACCCCCATGCCGCCTTCGCCGAGCTTTCGACGTATCTCAAAGCGCGTGGACGAGCGGAAGCTCGGGTCCTTGCGCTCTGGCTCGCTTTCGTCGCGTCGCTCGGCAAAAGAGGCCAAGTCGTTCTCCTCGGGGTTGCTCCGATGATACGCCGCCCAGGGGAAGACCTGACGCGGCGAATCCGAGGCTAATCGGGCAACGCGCCGGCGGTGCACGCCAGCGTCGCGAAAAACGCTTGCGGAGTTCCGCCGCGGTCGTCGCGAAAAAGAATGCCGAGCGTGCCATCGGGGCCGAACGCCGCGACGGGATAGATGCTGTCGCGCTCGGCAAACGTGATGCGCGTTTCGTTTGTGAGGGGCACAAGGAAAGGATCGAGCGTGCGGGCGTAGAGCTCGTAGCCGTTGTTCTGGTCCCGATCGTCGGCGTAGAGCAGAAGCACGCGATCGCCCAAGGCCTTGATTTGCGGGTAGCGCGAGCGGAAGGGCCCGGGATCGGTGACCGGCTGCGCGGGCACGATCACGTTGCCTTGCTCATCCACGGCGGCCGCGTAAATGGCCCGCGGTGAAGCCTCGTCGTCGTACCACGCGATGATGTAGCGATCGGTGTTCCAGGCGACGGTCGGGTACAGCGCCTTCGTCGTTCCATCGGTCAAAACGAGCGGTTGCGACGCCGGCGCGAGGTCGAAATCGAACGTCTGGAACTGCACGACACCGAGCGTCGCGTCGCCAAAAGACCAGGTCAAACCAAGGGTTTTTTGCCCCTTCGCGAGGACCGGCGACTCGTTGTCGAAGCCCGTCGCGCTCGTCATCTCGACGTTCTGTCCGATCAACACGCCGTCGGGGGAGACGCGCTGGGCGAAGATGTCGAAGGGTCCAAAGCGCGCGTCTTGCCACACCGTTACGAAGTCGGCGCCCGTCCAGGTCATCGCGACATTGACCGAGAAACCTTGGGCCACCGAGAGGCGCGTGTCCGGGATCTTCTTTTCGCCCTTGCCATCCAAGAACGTGAAGTACGTCTCGTAGTCGCCCGTGCGTCGGTCTTGCCACGCGACGCCGAAGCGATCACCGGTCCAAATGACCGGCCCGCCTGCGCCGTCGCCGGCGTTGAGCGAGAGCGGTGAGTCCTTCTCGTTGAGCTGGTTGCCGTCGCCGTCGAGGACCGCGAGGTAGGTGCGAAAGCCCTGATCGGTGCCCCAATAAACCGCCGCGTACGCTTCGCCGCTGAAGGCCACGCCGCCCGAGCTTGCGTAGCTCAAATCGCCCGAGATTTGCTGGGCATTTCCGAGAGGGACGAAGTCCGCGCCGTCGTCGACGACGCCGTTGCAGTCGTTGTCGAAGCCGTCGCACACCTCCTCGCCGCCGGGGAGCGCCAAGGGGCTCGTGTCGTCGCAGTCGTCGCCGCAGGCGCCGGGCTCGCCGGGCAAGAAGCCAGGTCGCGGGCCGCGGTAACCATCGCCGTCGTTGTCGAACGTGCTTTGGGTGTACGAGCACACGCCCGTCGCAGCGTCACAAACATCGTTGGTGCAAGGATCGCCGTCGTCGCAGTCGACGGGAGGGAGGACCTCGCAATGGGATCGAACGCCGGTGCTCCCCGGTTCCTGCGGATCGATGACGCACACGACAGGCGCACACGCGTCGCCCGAGCCCTCGCAATCGGCGTCGACGAAACACTCGGGCAGCGGCGGCGCGGGCGGTGGAATGGTGAGCGAGCTTCGCCCGCACGAAGCGAGAGCGAGCCCCCCGAAAAACACCCATGTCGCACGACTGTAGCGAGCGCGAGGCAGGCCTCGACCGCGCTCCGCTGCGAGGCCCATCAAAGGCATCCGCCAAAACCTTCCACGTCGATGGGCTCGCATACCAGGCCGGGGGGACAACCGTTGTCGCCGGACAGCGAGCAGAGCTCGATGCATTGGGTGCCCGAGCCGCTGATCACGCAAACAAAGCCACCCGCGCAATCGAAGCCGCCACCGCAAGGATCGCCCTGGGTGCCGATGCCAGCCGGAGCGCAGTAAGAGCCGTACGTCTCCTGCCCACAGGGCTCGCTCGGGTAGGTCACGTAGATGTAACAACCTTCGCCGAACTGGCAGTCACCGTTGTTCTGGGCGTAGGGATCACACTGGTAGTCGTAAAAAGGCGGCCCCGCGTCGGGGCAGCCCGGATCGGTGTAGTCGGGGAAGGCGTCCGCGGGGCCCGAAGACGTCGACTGCGACGAGGTGGTCGTCGTGCTCGGCCCGCCGTCCTCGGCGTCGCCGCCGGCGCCACCCGCCCCCTCGTCGCCCACCGCGTCCACGCCGCCGCTGCAGCCCGCGATCGACGTTTGAAGGGCTATCGCGGCGATCCCGAAGCCTATCGGGAGCGCGAGGACGAAGCGGCTCGACATGGGCGCATATCCTAGCTCAAGGGGCCGACGTTTACTTCCGCGTGACCGTGATCTTCTTGATGACCGGCGGCTTCTCCGGGGTTTCGCCGCGCGTCGGCACGTTGGCCAGCTCGTTCAAGGTCTCGAGCGGGGCGCACTCGCCGAAGATCGTGTAGCCGTTGTCGAGGTGCGAAGGCGCGCCGTGCGTGATGAAAAACTGCGCGCTGTTGGTGTTGGGGCCGCGGTTTGCCATGCACAGAAGGCCCGGGCGGTCGTGGTAGGCGTCTTCCCAAATCTCGTCGGGGATGACGTAGCCCGCTTCGCCACGGCCGTTTTTGTGCTCGGTGTCGCCGCCCTGAATCATGAAGCCCTTGATGATGCGGTGAAACGTCGTGCCGTCGTAGGCGGGCTTCTTCTCCCACTTGCCCTCGGCCGTGCGAAAGGGCCTTACACCGCGCGCGAGGCCCACGAAGTTGGCGACCGTAATCGGCGCCTTGTCGGCGAACATCGTGCACTCCAGCTTGCCGAGATCGGTCTCGATCGTAGCGATCAGCTTGTCGCCCTTGGGCAGACCCGCGGTCGCCTCTTCCAGCGTAAATTCGCCCTTTTCGGGGTCGTCTTCGGAGGCTTTCACCGACGCCACGGGCTTGGCGACGACCTTCTTCGTCTTGGCAGCGACGGGCTTCGGCTTGTCCGCCACCGTCTTGGTGCCGTTGCCGGCCGACGAAGCGCCGAGGGTCAACGTTGCTTTGGAGGGGTCCGGCGTGGGCTCGGGGGGAGTGGAGTCGCAGGCCGTGAGCGGAACCAGAAACAGGGCGAAAAGCACGGGCGAAACGAAGCGCATGGTGATGCTCTTTTGCAGTTCGGCGCGGGCCGGGTCAAGGGGAACGTCGGCGCGTTGGGTTTTGGAGCACGGTGCGTGCGAAGTACAGTGCCGCACAGGTGTGCCGCGCGGCGAACGGAGCCGAGCGAACGGCAACGAATTTCCACGGCGCCGTACTAAGCTCTGGGGATGCGCAGCCCTGTCCGATTCAGTGGTCTCTCTCCTCAAGCGCTCTTGGCCCTTCGCGCGTCCCTGTGGGCCGCGGTCGGGGCCTCCGCCGTTGCATGCGGGGGCACCGCCGTCATGGAGCAGGGCTCCGGGGGGGCGGGCTCGTCGGCGTCCGGCACATCCAACGCGTCCACGGGCTCGACGGTGGCCAGCTCGGGGACGGGCAC
>CAYLJT010000771.1:0-4092 GCA_964383995.1 uncultured Polyangiaceae bacterium | reverse complement strand
ATCATCTCCGCCACGTCGGCGATGTTGCGCAGCTCGAGCAGGTCGCGCGTGACGAGGTGGCGCCAGTAGTACTCGCGGATCTCCTCCTGCAGCAGGCTGATGCGCCGGCTGGCCCGGCGCAGCCGCGAGTCGGAGCGGACGATGCCGACGTAGTTCCACATCGTGCGGCGCAGCTCGTCCCAGTCGTGGGTGACGACCACGGCCTCGTCGCTGGCGCGGGCGTCGCCTGCTTGCCAGTCGGGCACATCGACAAAGGGGCTATGGCGCAAACTGGCAATCTCGCCGCTGAGGCGCAGGGCGGCCCGGTGCCCCAACACGAGCCCTTCGAGCAGCGAATTGGAGGCTAGGCGGTTGGCGCCGTGGAGGCCCGTAAATGCGCACTCGCCGATGGCGTAGAGCCCGGGGATCGTGGTGCGACCATGCAGGTCGGTGGTGATGCCGCCGCACATGTAGTGAGCCGCGGGCACCACCGGGATCGGCTGGGCGGTGATGTCGATGCCAAAGCCGAGACACTGGGCATGGATCGTCGGAAAGTGCTCTTTCACGAAGCTGGCCGGGCGATGCGTGATGTCGAGGAACACGCAGTCCGAGCCCGTGCGCTTCATCTCGAAGTCGATGGCCCGCGCGACGATGTCGCGGGGCGCCAAATCGCGGCGTTCGTCGTGTTTTTCCATGAACGGCGTGCCGTCGGCCAGGCGCAAGATGGCGCCTTCGCCGCGCAGGGCCTCGGAAATCAGGAAGGTGCGCGCCTCGGGGTGAAACAGGCATGTTGGATGGAATTGGTAAAACTCCATGTTGCCAATTTCGGCGCCCGCCCGATAGGCCATCGCCACGCCGTCGCCCGTCGCGACATCGGGGTTCGTGGTGTAAAGGTAGACCTTCCCTGCGCCGCCGGAGGCCAGGATCGTGGCCCTGCCAAGCACGGTATGGACAGCCCCGCTATGCTCCTCGAGGACGTAGGCCCCGACGCACATCTCGGGGCCCCCAAAGCGCGTGAGCATGATGAGGTCGATCGCCATGTGGTGATCGAGGAAGCGGATGTTGCGGTGCGCGTTCGCCTTGGCGAGGAGCGCGCGCTCGATCTCGCGCCCCGTGGCATCCGCCGCGTGCGCGACCCGCCGAGCCGAGTGGCCCCCCTCGCGGGCCAAGGCGATGCCCTCGGCGTCGTGATCGAAGACGGCCCCGCGCGCCATCAGCTCGCGCACCCGCGCGGGCCCCTCGTTGACGCACAAGTCGACCACGACCTCGTGACACAAACCCGCCCCGGCCGTCATGGTGTCGCGCTTGTGCGCCTCGACCGAGTCGCCGTCGGCAAGGACCGCCGCCACGCCCCCTTGAGCGTATTTGGTGTTCGACTCGTCGCGCTCGCGCTTCGTGACGATCAAAACCTCGCCATGCTCCGCGGCGTCGAGCGCGAACGAGAGGCCCGCGACGCCGCTTCCGATCACAAGAAAATCGCTGGTAAGAACCACGCTGCACGAGCCTAGTACATGCGCGGCCGAGATGCGCGAGAACGCAATGATTGCGGGTTGAAAAAGAGAGACCGCGACCGTCTTGACGCAAAGCGGCAACGCTGCCATCTGGGGAAAAGCCTAGGCCTTGTGTGCCCTTTCCAGCCCCCCCGAGAGGAGTGACGACACGTGAAGATCCTCGTTCCGCTGAAGCGCGTCGCTGACCCGGACAACGCCAACAAAATCAAGATCCCCGCGTCCGGCGAGAAGATCGAGACGACGGGTCTCGAATGGAAGCCCAACCCCTTCGACGAGTACGCGCTCGAAGCCGCCCTGCGTTTGACGGAGAACGGCCAGACTCCAAAAGTTCGCGCGGGCGAGGTGATCGTCGTCACATTCGGGCCGAAGGAGTGCGAGACCACGCTGCGCTCTGCCCTCGCCACAGGCGCCGACCGCGCCATCCGCGTCGACACCACGGACGACAAGCTCGACGGCGACCTCGTCGCTCAAGCCCTGAAGACCATCGTCGAGCGCGAGAGCCCCGATGTGGTGGTGATGGGCAAGCAGGCAGTCGATGGCGACAGCAACCAGGTGGGTCAAATCCTCGCCGAGCTGCTCGATTGGCCGATGGCCACCTTCGCGGCGACCATCAAAGAGGAAGCAGGGGCCTTGTTGGTGGGTCGCGAGGTCGACGGCGGCGTCGCCACACTGCGCATCAAGCTCCCCGGTGTCATCACGGTCGACCTCCGCATCGTGGCGCCGACCAGCGTGTACTCCATGAAGACCGCCAGCACCTTCAAGTACAACGACGGCGTGCGCTTCGCGGCCCTCCCTGCGATCATGGCCGCCAAGAAGAAGCCCCTCGTCGAGCTCAAGCTCGCCGACCTTGTCTCGGACACCACCTTGAAGACCAATTACGTCCGCTTCGAGGCGCCCCCGGCGCGCAAGGCAGGCATCAAGGTCAAAGACGTGGCCGATCTCGTCAATCGCCTGAAGAACGAAGCGAAAGCGCTTTAGGCCCCAACCGACTTCCACGGAGCAGTTAGCATGGCAGACATTCTCGTTGTGGCAGAAGCGGCCGAAGGCAAGCTCAAGCGGACGACCCACTCGGCCGTCACGTTCGCAAAGGCCGCTGCGGCGGCCCTCGGCGGCTCGTTCTCCATCCTGGTCATTGGCGGAGGCGTCGCGGCCGCCGCCGAAGAGGCGCGGGGCTTCGGCGCCGCCAAGGTGCTGTTGGCCGACGACGCAGGCCTCACCAACTACGTCGCCGAGACCTACGCGCCGACCGTGGCCGACGTTGGCAAGGGCTACGCGGTGGTGGTCGGCACGGCGAGCGCCTACGGCAAGGACCTCTTGCCGCGCGTGGCGGGCAGGCTGCGCGCCGGCTACGCGGGCGACATCACCGAGCTCTTGGCGGCGGGCTCTGCGCTCTCCTACAAGCGCCCGATGTTCGCGGGCAACGCCTTTGGCGTGTGCCAAATCACGACGTCGATTCAGGTGGTCAGTGTGCGTCAAAGCGCCTTTGCCCCCACCGAGTCCGAAGGCGCGGCCTCGCCCGTCGAGGCCATTACGCCGAGCGCGCCCGCACAAGCAGCCTCCCGTGTGGAGCACGTCAGTTTCGACCAGGTCAAGAGCGAGCGCCCCGAGCTGACGGAAGCGAAGGTCATCGTCTCGGGCGGAAGGGCCTTGAAAGAGCGCTTCAGCGAGGTGCTCGACCCCTTGGCCGATCTGCTCGGCGCGGCCCTCGGCGCGAGCCGCGCGGCCTGCGACGCTGGGTATGCTCCGAGCGATTTGCAGGTCGGCCAAACCGGCAAGGTGGTGGCTCCCAGCCTGTACTTCGCGATTGGCATCTCCGGCGCCATTCAGCACCTCGCGGGTATGAAGGGCTCCAAGGTCATCGTGGCCATCAACAAAGACGCCGAAGCGCCGATCTACCAGGTGGCCGACTACGGCCTGGTCGCCGATCTCTTCGTGGCGGTCCCCGAGCTCGTGAAGGCCCTTTCGGCCGAACAAGCTTAGTGCCCCATGTCCACCCCGGGCCCCTCCGACGAAGCGCCAACCAAGGGCGCCCAAAACGGGGGGGCAGCGCGCCCGGGCGTGGTCTACCTCGTGGGGGGTGGCCCCGGGGATCCAGGGCTGATGACAGTGCGTGGCGCGGCCCTCGTGGCGAGCGCGGACGTCGTCCTCCACGACGAGCTTCTGCACCCGGCCTTGCTCGACGCGGCCCGCTCCGACGCCTTGATTCGCTTCGTCGGCAAGCGCGGCGGCGACCCCCGACGCAAGTCCGAGTCGCAAGCTGCCATTGACCAGGAGCTCATCGACCATGCCCGCGCGGGGCGCAGCGTCGTGCGCCTGAAGGGCGGCGATCCTTTCCTTTTTGGGCGTGGCTCCGAAGAGGCCGAGGCGCTCGTCGCGGCCGGCATTCCGTTCGAGGTCGTGCCTGGCGTAACGTCCGCCGTCGGAGCCGCGGCCTACGCCGGAATCTCCCTTACCCACCGCGACCTGGCGTCGAGCGTCACCTTCCTGAGCGCCACGAACCGCGCCGGGGTAGGCTTTGATTTCGCGCAGGTCCGGGGGCTCGAGGGCACGCTCTGCATCTTCATGGGCATGCGACGCCTTGATGCGATCGCGGAGGAGCTCG